>NZ_PKFA01000051.1:0-186531 GCF_002919275.1 Thermocrispum sp.
CCCGCGGCCTCGCATCGGCCGCGCAAGTCGATCTCGTCGAGGTGGGCTCGGCACCCAGCACCGTCGACGCCGACGTGCTGGTCGTCGGCGGCCCGACCCACGCGTTCGGCATGTCCCGTTCCATGACCCGGCGAGACGCGCGGGAGGAGCAGGAGACGGTGTCGCCGGGTGACGGCATTCGCGAGTGGCTGTCCGGGCTCGGATCGGTCACGGTGCAGGCAGCCACCTTCGACACCAAGATCTCCCGGCCACGGCTGCCCGGTTCGGCGGCCCGGAGCGCGGCACGGGCACTCAGACGTGCCGGATGCCGGCTCGTCGCCCGACCGGAGACGTTCTACGTCGAGGACAAGGCAGGTCCGTTGCTCGACGGTGAAATCGACCGGGCGAAGGAGTGGGGCAACCGGCTTGCCTCAGTCGTCGCCGGCCGCACTCCCGGCCGTTGATTCCGACGCCACGTGGTACGGCTGCACGATCCGCGTGCGGGCGGTGGACGCGTCGTCCGGGTCCGGTGGGCTGAGGTAGACCTCCCAGGCGTCACCCTCCGGGATGCCGCCGTGGTCCTCGACCCATTGGGCGACCGCCGCGTAGGCGGGCGCCATCTCGTCGTACGCCCCGGCATGCTCCAGCGTCGCCCGCTCCCCGGCGGGGAGGACCGACGAGCGGACCTGGCCGACCGTCCAGATGTAACTGGACACGGGAAAGCCGGCCTCGACGTCGAAGCGGCCGTCGCCGCGACGCCGGTACCTGGCGAATGGTGGCCCGACAATCGCCACGCCCTGCTCGGACACCACATCGCTGACCGCCTGATACGCGCGCTCGAGGAACTGGCCGATGTCGGTGTCGGACACCGTCGCACTCACCACCGCGGTGCGTTCGGGATGCGGCACGGTCACCGCCACCACGGGCGCGCCGTCGTCAGCCATCGGAGTCGAACCCTTCCCTGGCTTTGCGCCAGTTCCGCCTGGCTTCGGCCATCTCCTGCTCGACGTCGCGGTCGTCGATCCGGTACGTCAGCTCGTTGCGCACGTCCACCACGCCGGGTGTGCGTGCGGTCATCGACTCGGCCAGGGCGACCTCGCTGCGCCGTTCCACCGTTCCGCGGAGCGTGACGACTCCGTCCCGGACCGACACCTCGATCGTGTCCGGATCCAGCCACAGACCGTCGCGCAGGACCTCCGTGCGGATCGTCTCGCGCAGGTCCTCGTCGTCGGCCAGGAAGGCGCGCACGGCGTCCCGCCGGGCGATGACGCCGACCAGCTTGCCGTCCTCGACCACGAACAGACGGCGCAGCCGCTCCTCGGTCAGCCGGCGAGCCGCCTCGGACAGCGACGCGGTCGGCTCGATCGACTTCACCGCCGGCGTCATCGCCTCCGCGGCCGTGGTGGCGCGTGCCTTCGCCCACTTCCGCCAGCGCTTGGCGCCTGCGATCATCGCGGGCCGCTTCCACCCGGTGGAACCGCTCTCCTTCACCAGCAGGTCGGCTTCGGACACCACCCCGAGCAGCCTCGATTCCTCGTCCACCACCGGCACCGCGCTGATGCCCCGGCTGACCAGCACCCGCGCGACCTCCTTGAACGGCGCCGTCGGCGGCACCGTGACCACATCGGTCGTCATCACGTCGGCAACGGTGACCTTGCTGTTCATGTCAGACCTCCACACCAGCGACGCTACGCCGCATCGGGTCGTCCGGCCGCGCCGGAAAGTCCCGGAACGACGGGACCATGGGACCGTCTCAGCCGCTGCGGCTCGGCGACCGCGCCGACGCCTGACTGATCGCCACCGCGACGAGCGCCCCGCCGACCACCAGCAGGAACACGCTGAACACCAGCAGTCCCGCTCCCACCAGCGGCAACGCGGGCAGCTCCGCACCGACGCCGACGATCGCGCTCACCCCTGGCGAGCCGTCGGCGTTGGCCACGACCACCACCCAGTCACCCGGTTGCGCCGTCCACGTCACCTGCTGCGGACCGGGGCCGGACGCCTGAACCGCCCAGAAGCCGTTGTCCGCGGGCGGGGTCAGCACGGCGGACCCGGGACGGGCCACCGGTGCGCTGTCGAAGTCGTCCACCTCGATGTGGCTGACACCCTGCAGATAGCGAGCCGCGTCGTCGGCGGGCGCGATGCCGACGAACACCGGCCGGTTGCCGACCGGCTGCACCTCCACGCGCACGTCGCCGACGAACGTGCGCAGTGCGGCCAGCTCACCTTCCGCGATCCCGCCGGCCTCGATCTGGTCGCTGGCGATCGCGGAGCCGCTGGTGGCGAACGAGCGCGACGTGGACACGAATCCGTCGTCCCGCTGCGTCTGGTCCAGCCACAGCAGGGTGACCCCACCGGTCACCGTGCCTGCGGACAGCAGTGCGGCGAGCGCGCCGATCACCACCATCGTGATCTTGCCCGCGGTCCATCGGTGCGGGACGGGTTCGGGCGGCGGATCGTCGTGCGGGGCGGGCGGGGCCTCCGGTTCGGTTTCGCCCAGATCCAGCCGGAACGGCGGGTACTCGTCGGTCATCAGCGCGGTGTAGGCGCCGGTGCGCACCACCCACCGGTCCATGCCCATGACGAAGTCGAAGATGGGCCGCGGATAGCGGCCGGTGAACAGCAGCGCGATGGCGGCGAACAGCACCAGCACGCCGATCAGGCCGCCCGCGGCCCACTGGAAGCCGCGCGGGCCGGTGTCGGTGGTGGTGGTCAGCCAGATGCCCCCGCCGGCGAACACGCCGACGATGATCAGGTGCGGGATGGCCAGCAGCCACTTGACCAGCACCAGCCAGCGGTTCAGCCGCTCGGGATAGTCGACGGTCAGCCGCGCCGGGTAGTCCGGCACGTCGGCCAGCGTGAACGGTGGATACCGGTCGGTGCCCAGCGCGGCGTAGGTGTAGTAGTGCACCCGCCACGACCAGCGCATCACCCCGACGGTGAAGTCCCAGATCGGCCGCGGGTACCTGGTGGTGAACAGGATCGCCACGCCCGCCACCAGGGTGAGCACGACGAAGCCGATCCACAGGAAGGCGAGCACCAGGTAGTGCGGGATGGCCAGGATCCACTTCACCAGCCACAGACCGCGGGACAACGGCTCGTCCAGCCTGCCGGTCACCCGCACCGGGTAGGCCGTGACCGCGTCCCGGCCGCCGGCGGTGGTGGTCATGGGAACTGTCCTGCCGGTCGCACGACGAGGACCGGGCATGCGGCGTGGTGGATCAGCTTCTGGCTGGTCGACCCGAACAGCAGGCCCCGGAAGCCGCCGCGGCCGCGGCTGCCCACCACGACCAGCTGGGCGCGATCGCTTTCCGCCAGCAGGGCGTGGGCAGGCCGGTCCCGCGCGACCCGCCGCCGCACCGGCACGTCCGGGTACTTCTCCCCCCAGCCCGCCAGCTGCTCGGCGAGCAGCCGCTCCGCAGAGCGCTCGATCGGCTCCCAGTCGAACGCCATCCGGCTCTCGCCGAACACCTGGCTGGTGTCGGCGTCGCTCCAGGCGTGCACGGCGATCAGCGGCGCTGAGCGCAATGCCGCTTCCTCGAACGCCACGGCGATCGCATCCGTCGACAGCCTGCTGCCGTCCACGCCGACCACCACCGGGTCGCGTTCCGGCCGCCGGTCGGCATCCGCGCCGCGGACGACCGCCACCGGCGCCCGCGCGTGGGCGGCCAGCTGGGTGGCGAGTGAGCCGACCAGCAGGCCCTTGACCGCCCCGGGGTGGCCCGAGCCGCCGACCACGAGCATGCGGCTGTCCTGCGCGGCCTTCAGCAGCGCCCGGGCCGGCGGGTCGTCCACCAGCACCTTCTCGACTTGCACGTCGGCGACCTCGCGAACGGCGCGGAACGCCAGCTCCAGTGCGTCGTCACCGGTGCGCTGCAGCTGCTCCCAAAGGCGCTGCGCGGGCGGAAGCGTACCCGCGACCGCTTCGGTGTAGCCGGTGGCGTGCAGCAGACGCATCGGCGCGTGCCGATGAGCGGCGGCGGATGCCGCCCATCGGGCGGCCACGATGGCCCGGTCGGAACCGTCGATCCCCACGGTGACGGGTTTGCCACCCAGCAGTGTGCTCACGATGCCTCCCTCGGGGTGGTCGCCCGGGCGCGCTCGGCGATGCCGCGCAGCATCGCCCGGTGCATGACGAAACTGACGACTTCGATCCGCGTGACCACGACCGCCCGCCAACGGCGTCGATAGCGGTGTCGCTCCCGCACCGGCTCACGGCTGCCGGACGCGTTCGGGGTGACGGCGAAATTCCGGGTGAAGCCGAACGGTGCCGACCGGTGCTGGTCGCGGGGTGCCCGCAGGACCAGGTACTCCGGCGGCTCGATCTCCGCCACGATCGGCGCGACCTCGGGATGCAGGTGCAGCTCGTCACCCGGCCCGGACAGCCGCCGTTGCGGGTCGAGATGCCGGGCGCTGTGGATGCGGCAGCCGGCCAGGTCGGCCACCGTGTCGTGGCTGTCGAAGCCGCCGCGGTCCTGGCCGGTCTGCGCGATCCACGGCCAGACGTCCTGGGCCCGGGCAGGCATGCTGGTCGCGCGGGTGGCCGTGGCGTCCGCGTCCGGCATCAGCTCGTCCCCGGGAAGCCTGCAGCGAGCGTCCTCGGCGGTGGCTCCCCAGGTCCTCGTCCGTGCCAGCGGTCCCATGCCTCGACGCTGCCCCAGCGCCAGGCGCCCGGCCAGGGCCACAAGTCCGCAGCCCGGTGACCAACGGGCCCCCTTCACCTCGCGCATGTCACACCCCGTGCTCGGCGACGACGCACCCGCGGGCAGATCAGGCAGGCTCGGTGTCGAGCACCGCGTCGGCCGGCCTGCGCGGAGTCTTCGGCAGCGGATGACCGGCCAGGGTCGGCCAGCCGATCCGGATCACCATGTGCGGCACGAGATCACCGCCGAGCACGTCGGTGACCATGGCCCGGGTGCTGCCGACCTCCAACGGCTGGGTCAACGGGCAGCTGGCCAGGCCGTCGGTGGTGGCGGCGAGCATCACCGCGCTGGCCGCTTCGCCGGCTTTCAGCTGTGCCGTCCGGTCGTCCGATGCGGTACCCAGGACCAGCAGGTCGCCCGCCCCGTCGGGCGGCGGCGGGGTGTCCGGTGTCCCGGCGAACGTGCGCAGCGTCAGGTCGCCGTAGCCGGCCGCCTCGGCCACACTCGCCGCAAGCACCCCGTCCTCGGCGAGCCGGCCCCGGCCGCTCCAGCTGGCCAGCTCGCCGACGGTCCGCGGATCGCTGCGCTGCAGCCGGTCCGCTTCCGCGACCGCGGCGACCAGCGCCTGCCGCTCGGCACCGTCCGGCACCGCCCGGAGCACCACGCCTTCGGCGGCCGCCAGCTCGGCGTACTCCAGGTACCGCGCGTCGGGCACCGGCCACGACGCATACCGGCGCCGGTCGGACCGGCGATGCGGGATCGCCGTCGCCAACGCCAGAACCTCGCGGGACGGTTCCTCGCGGTGCAGTTCGATGGCGGCGAGGTGATCCGGGTCGGCGGGGTTGGGCAGCCGGTGCACTGTGCCCGCCCAGCCGAGCGCGGCCAGCGCGATCCGCGCGTGATGCAGGGCAGCGCCACAGCTCATCACCATGTCGCGCCCGGCGGGATCGGTCGCGGGCAGCCAGCGTTGCGGATCGGCATACAGGTGCACGCTGCGCTGGCCGAACCGCCACCGCCAGGGCTGGGTGTTGTGCACCGACGGCGCATGCACGGCCAGCGCCAGAGCCGTCCACAGCGTCTCCCGGTCGGGAACGGGCTCGGCCATCGTCATTCCCGGTCGCTTTCCCCCGCGGCAGGCCCGGTGGTGATCTTCACCCGCTTCACCGGCTCCGCCGCCTCCTCCAGCGCCACGGTGACGGTGAGGATGCCGTTGTCGTAGGACGCCTCGACCTCGTCCTCGCGTGCCCCTGGCGGAAGCGCGATCGAGCGGGTGAACCGGCCGTAGCGGAACTCGGACCGGGTCTTGCCCGTGGTGCGTTCGGTGCGCTCGGCCTCGATGGACAGCACGCCGTTGCGCACGGACACGGTGATGTCCTTCTCCGGGTCCATGCCCGGCAGTTCGGCTCGCACCGTGTACCGGCCGTCCGCGAGCTCGTCCTCGATGAGCGGCACATGCGCGTCGAACAGCGCGGGCAGGCCGGACAGCGACGGGAAGGTGTCGAACAGCTCGGACAGCGCCGGCAGCAGCGGCTGCGGGCGACGGGGGGACAGCAAGCCCATGGCGAACTCCTTTCCGAATCGTGAACCGGGCATCGGCTCGATGCTTCTGCCTCGATTCCACGCGGCGGCGACGGCGGAGCGCAGTGCCAGACGTCCCGACTCGATGGGGCCGGTCGAACGGTTCACAAGACCCTGCCCCCGCCGACCAATGGCAGAGGCGGCGGGTGCGGCCGCGACATACCGTCGCGATATCACGAGCCGAAGAAGGTGAACGCCATGCGAGCCGCCGAGATCATGACCAGGCCGGTCGTCACCGTCAGCCCGGACACCCCGGTACGCGAAGCGATCCACGAGCTGGTGGAGAACGGTTTCGCGGGCCTTCCGGTGGTGGACGACCGCGGACAGGTGGTCGGCGTGATCACCGAACAGGACGCGCTGGCCGCAAGCATCCGCGACGACGGCATGACCGGCACCGTCGCCGACGTGATGAAGCACCCGGTGGAGGTCACCACGCCGGACGCCGACACGCACGAGCTCGTACACCTGATGATCGACAACCGCCTGCGCTGCCTGCCGGTGGTCCGCGACGGCGAACTCGTCGGGATCATCAGCAGGCGTGACCTGCTCAGGCCGCTGGTGCGGCCGGACGACGCGATCCAGGCCGGTGTCGCCCGGCTGCTGACCGAGTACACCAATCTGCGCCTGCCGTGGCGGGTGAGGTCGGTGGCAGGAGCGGTCACCATCTCCGGGAAGTTCCGGGACCACGCCGAACGGCTCGTCGTGGAAGCGATCGCGCGCACGGTGCCCGGCGTGGTGAGCGTCGAGCTCACCGACGCCGCCCCGGAGCCCAGCACGGACGGGCGCACCACGGTCGGTACCGGCTGAGGATCGCCCGGTTCGCTACTCGACGAGCGAGGTGGGCCGATGCGTCACGGCCTCGATGTCGGCCGAGGCCTGCTCGACGAGCTGGTGCGACAGGTCCGCCAGGGCGCGCGCCACCGCCAGCTCGTCGCCGATCGCCGGAACGTCCTCGTCGTGCGGGTTCCGCCTGGCGAGGCCGGTGCCGACCGTGGCCGCGTCCGTGGTGCGCAGTTCGGCCCGTGCCCTGGTCTGCCGCTCGTGCTCGTCGATGACGATCTCCACGGTCCAGGTCTTCGCCTCCGGCATGGCAACCACCCTCCTGGCCGGCCGCGCCGACCGGCCCGATGTGCCGGTGCAACCGTGCGGGACCGCCCTGATGCGCCTGACAGCGACGCTAGGCGGCGGCACGCAGGGCCTGCTGCGGCAGAAAGTCGGCAGCGCACAGGACCTGCGACCGGGGACTTTCCGCCCCGCCTACCGCAGCGGGTGGTAGTCGTCGAAGTCGTCGATGCCGTCGTCGTCTTCCGGCTCGTCGCGCCGCGGCGGCCGGGCCGGGCCCGAGCTCGCCTGACCCCGCGCCCCCGGCGGAGCAGGCGGCGCCCCGGGTCCGTCACCCTCGACTTCGCGCCGGGCCTCTTCCAGCTCCGGGTCGTCGGCGAGCGCCTCGGCGACCGCGTCCCGGTTCTGCGCCATCATCCGGTCCAGGTGAGCGTGCAGCAGGTCCCGGTTCGGCGACTCGCCGGAGAACACCGCCTGCCAGGAGTCCTCACCGGCGTCGACCAGGCGGGCCAGCTCCCGCATGTCCTCGCCCAGCTCGCCGCTGCGAGCCAGCCGGTGCAGCTCGCTGATCTCCTCGTCGGTCGGCTTGTTGCGCTCCTTGAACCGCTCCAGCTCGCGCCGCGCCTCGGCGATGGTGGCGTTCAGCTCGCGGAAGGCGTTCCGGATCGCGTCGTCGTAGGCGGAGAAGTCGGTGGCCATGTCATGCCGCCTTCGGGGCCGGGGGCAGCGACTCGAGCGTGATCTGGTTCGCGATCATCTTGATCGAGTCGATGATCATCTTCAGCGCGTCCCAGAACACCTTGATCACCTTGATGGCCTTCCAGATCATCTGCACCGCCTCCTTGGCGGACTTGATCAGCTTCCACTGCCCGTAACCGGGAATGGCGGCGTTGGACAGCGCCGCGGACGCCAGGTCCACGACCGTCTTGACGATGTCCACCACCACCTGGGCCATCTGCAGCGCCTGCTTGGTCGAGTCGAGCAGGTGCTCGCTCATCTTGCGCATGCCGGAAGCCTGGTCGCCCAGCGCCTCGAGCCACTTCTGGATCTGCTTCCTGGCCGCGGTCGCTCCGTCGCCGGACCAGGTGCCGTCGATCACCTGCTGGCCTTTCGCCAAGTTCTCCTTGCTGACGTCGGTGCAGGCGGCGAGCTTGTTCCACGCGTCGGCCTGACGGGCCGCCTTCTCCGTGTCACCGGTGATCCACTTGGCGACTTCCTCCCGGATGTCCGGCCCGCCGACGTAGCTGACCAGCTCGCAGACCTTGTCCAGCGCGAAGCCGAAGGAGACCTCGGGCGGCGGCCCGACCTCGGAGCTGGGCGCGGTCAGCTCCGCGGAGCCGTCCTGGTGGCTGAACGACTTCGACTCGCCGTCGTCCTCCACCCGGCCGGGATCGCCCTTGTCCAGCTTGGTGAAGTCGTTGCGCGCCGCGTCCTCCATGTCCTTGTAGGTCCGTTCGGCGGCAACGAGCGCCTTGCTGGTCTTCTGCAGGCGGGTGTGGTCCTCCCGCAGCACCTCGTGGAACTTCGGGATCATCTGCTCGTACGGATCGGTGATCAGTTCGAGAATCCGCCCGAAGTCGCCGTCGGCGATGTTGCTCTGGGCGTAGTCGTGTGCGCTTCCCATGTCGGAGGCGACGTTCCCGACTTCCTTCGCCCAGCCACGGAGATCGGCTCGCTCGACCGTGTAACCCACCTGCTTCTCCCCTTCGCTCGTGCCTGCGGGCCCGCTGCGGACCTCGCCTCGCGGTCAGCCCGTCACCTGCTCCATGAGGACGACGAGCCCGACGTCGACCGCCGCGACGGCCAGGTAGGTGACCCACTGGGCCCAGGGACGCCAACGCCGGAGCTTCGCCACCAGCGCCACGACGACGCCGGCGACTCCGGCCGCGACGAGCCCGGCCTTCCAGCCGGAACTCGATGCGGTCAAGCCGGCGAACACGGCGACGACACCGGCCAGCAGAGCGCCGTACAGCGCGATGTCACGCAGCCACTCCACGACGATCACGGCCAGCGCGGAAGGAACGAGGCGGCCGAGCGCTTTCCGCCGCTCCGCCTGATCCGACGCGTTGTCGTAGGCCTCGGCGTGCCGCATGGCCGCCTCGTGGAGATGTCCTTCGTGCTCTGCCCCCGTCGGCCTGTCGGGTTCGTGAGTCAACTCGCCAGCCTTCCCCAGCACTTCCGGCTCTCGCAGTGCTGAGACAGTACATCGGGCCACCTACACCAGCAATTCGTCCGACGCGGCAGGGGGAATTCCGGTTCCGGAAAATTCGCGGCGACCGGCAAGATCCTTTTCGGCAGGCATCCGCAGCCCTGTGTGCCAGCAGACATCCGCAGCCCGACGTGGGCCGTGAAAAGTCGCTGTCCTCCGGGGTGCGACCAGCCAGGCGGCACCTGGCGAGCACCGTGCGGGCACACGGCACGCGCCCGTTCGGCGCCCTCGACCTCGCCTGCCTCGGTCACCTCAGCTGACCGGGGCTGCCTCGGCTCGCTCGGCCAGTGACTCCCCGAGCAGTGCGGTGACGTAGGCGATGTGACCCGCCATCTTGGCGCTGGCCATCCGTTCGTCCCCTGCCTCGATGGCGTCGGCGATCGCGCGGTACTGGTCGACGACGATGTGCACGTCTTCCGCACGCCTGATCACGTGCTGAATTCTGCCGTCGAGCAGGTTCATGACGGCGTGGAACACCGATTGCAGTGGCGCGTTGTGACTCGCCGCGGCGATGGCGGCGTGGAACTCACCTTCGGCTTTCGCGAATTCGTCGGCCGAATCCGGGGTGGCCATCCGGTCGAGGCAACGGTCGATGGCTGCGATGTCGTCTTCGGTGCGCCGCTGGGCAGCCAGCCGGGCGAGGGCCACCTCCACGAAGTGCCGCGCCTCGACGAGTTCCCATGCCTGGCGGCCACCGAGCAACAGGCCCCACGAGACCGTCCGGGACAGCAGCGTCGCTCCAGCCTCGGCCAGGTACGTCCCGTCACCTTGGCGGACCTCCACGAACCCCAGCACGTTCAGGCACTTCATGGCGTCGCGCAAGACCGTGCGTCCCACGCCGAGTTGTTCGACCAGCTGCCGCTCCGGGGGAAACCGGTCGCCCGGTTCCATCCGGTTGGCCACGGTCTGCTGCACGATGTGCTGGACGATGTCCGCGACGGTGTGCTGTCGGGCAGTCGGGGCGGGTTGGAAGACGACGTCGGTCACGTCACAACCTTGCCATGGCGCGATACCGACAGTGTGCGCCCCACCAGCCGAGAGTAGCCACCTGCCAGTGCCCGGTCCTTCGTCGCACCGGTTCGCCCGGAGCGCGGGCGCGCTGGCGCTTGTGAACCTCTGACCACCCTTGCCGTCGGCGGGTCAGGCGGTGACCGGTCTCACCACGCGGAACGGAAATACCCGCCATTGCCCGGGCGATGAAACGGGTGGGGGTATCACACTCGCAAGGAGGGCACGAATTGACCGAGTCCCTGGTGACGATGCTGGCGGCGGAGATCGGCATTCTGTTCGCCTTGGCATCGGGCCTGGCGTGGTGGGCCAAGCGCGGGTTCCGGCTGCCCAAGCGCAATTGCCGCACTCACTGAAAGAAGCAGCGCCGCAGCGCGGCCACGACCATGGAAAACGGGCTTTCCGCCGCGACGGAAAGCCCGTTTTCGCCGAGCCAGGGGTGTGCGGCCACTACGCAGGCGCGGGAACCACCCGCGCACGCTTGGACCGCTTGGCATCAGGAATCTCGGTGCCCCGCAGCGACGCGCCCGCCGTCTCCGGTGCGAAGTAGACCGCGACGATGCCGATGATGCTGGCCCCCATCATGTAGAACGCCGGGAAGTAGTCCGTCCACGACGTCGTCAACGCTTCGTTGATCGCCGGGGTGGGCCCGCCTGCGACCGCCGTCGCCACGTTGTAGGTCAACGCGAAGGCGGTGAATCGCACGTGGGTCGGGAACAGCGCCGGGAACGTCGCCGAAATGGTCGACAGCTGCGGCACATAGCAGATGCCGAGCACCAGCAAGGCGATGATCTTGACGAGCAGATTCCCGTGCAGCAGGAAGTAGAAGGCGGGCAGCGCCAGCAGGAAAAGGCTGATCCCGGACAAGTACCAGGACGGTTTCCGGCCGAAGCGGTCGGATGCGGCGCCGCCGAGCGGCATCAGGATCATCATCACCGCGTACATGATCGCGGTCAGGCCCAGGCTCCAGCTGCCGGACAAGCCGCCGCGCTCCGGGTCGGCCAGGTATTCGACCATGTAGACGAACAACGTGTAGTTGTGCACGTTCAGCATGAACACCATGCCCGCGCAGATCGCTATCGGGCGCCAGTGTTTCACCAGGTCGCGCAGCTGCGTCTTGGTTTCGTGCTCCTGCTTGCCCTCGGCCACCAGCTCGGTGAACACCGGGCTCTCCTCCAGCTTGGCCCGCATGTACAGGCCGAACAGGCCGATCGGCGCCGCCAGCAGGAACGGAATGCGCCACCCCCACGCAAGAAACGCCTCGGCCGACATGAACGCCTGCAGCGCGGAACCGAGCAGCGAACCGGCCAGGAAGCCGGAAAGCGTGCCGAATTCCAGGAAGCTTCCGTAGAAGCCGCGTTTGTTGTCCGGCGCGTGCTCGGCCATGAACGTCGCGGCCCCGCCGTACTCCCCGCCGGCGGCCAGTCCCTGCACCACGCGCAGCAGCACCAGAATGAACGGCGCGAGCCAGCCGAGCACGCTGAATCCGGGCAGGACGCCGATCAGGAACGTTCCCCCGGAAATCAGCAGGACGGTCAGCGCCAGGATCTTCTGCCTGCCGACACGATCACCCAGTGCACCGAAGATGGCGCCGCCCAGCGGACGGAACAGGAACGGCACCGCGAAGATCACGAACGTGATGATCGTCCCGGTGGTGGACCGATCCATGGGGGCGGGCAGGAAGTTGGCCTGGATGGCCGTGGCCAGGAAGCCGTAGATCGCGTAGTCGTACCACTCGATCCCGTTTCCGATGGCCGATCCCCCGATGACTTTGCGCAGGCCCCGTCGATCCGTCGCGATACTGCCCTCGCCGCGGTGCCCGGTCGCGGAATCCTGTTCTGACATCCGTTCCCCTTCCGCCGGTTCCATTCGCGTCGGGCCACGCTACGCGCGGCAGCGCGCTCGGCCAAACACCACGCATACGTACCCAGCACGGGCCACCGTCATGTGGCTGCAGCAGCACACCATTTCCCCCGAAAGAGCGAAATCCCGACAACCGGACATTCCGCCCAATTTCCTGGACCGCGGTCGGCGGGCGCTCAGAACGCATTTCCGGCGACGGGCGGGCGGCAATATCGCAGGTCAGCCCAGCGTCGCCGAGCCAGGGTCCGGCACGCCGCGCGAGGACCGTGATCGCGGCCCGCGGGCGGGGAAGCACCCTCCGGGCCGCTCCCGTCGGCATCCGTGCGGCCGGGCAAAGATCACCTGAGTGGTGGTCGTCACATCTCCCGGCCGCAAGGCTCGAGGCACGAGCGACAACGGCGTCCCGGGCACCAGGAAGTGCCCGGGACGCGAAGCTGACCGCGACCACGGCCCGCCACCGCAACCACCGGTCCCTTGACCTCCACGGGAAGCCGGCGCCGGCGAAGCGCCACCGCGAGCGCGATCGGCACAGGACGCGGCATGACGGAACGCGGCGGCCGTCAGCTGCGGGCCGTAGCGCGGAACACCCAGCCACGCAGCAGAAGAAAGCGGGCGATGCCACCCGCGACCGCGGCGAGAACGATCACCGCGGTTTGCTGAGTTGCGGTGGGATCGACCACGAACGCCGCAAGGAGGAGCAGTGCTGAGGAACTGTATGTGGCGTCGTAGAACACGGTCGCCACGACCGCGACAAGCCTTCGCCCCCGCTCGCTGCGCCGGGAGCGGAACGTGACCCGGTGATGGAACTCGACGTTCGCAGTCGCCGTGACGGAGATGGCGACGACGTTGGCAGCGAACGGCCCGAGTGCCCCACGGAGCAGGAGGAACAAGACGGCATGCGCCGCAGTGACAGACGCACCCGCGGCAATGTACAGGAGGGCTTGCGCGGTGAAGGCTCTCCGCGGGCCGGGGTTCCGCATCGTGGTGATCACTCGAGACCACCGGCCGCGACTGTTGCCGCCCTCCCGCAAGCACCGGCAGCAAGCACGACACCAAGCCGAGCTACCGGCGGCACGGCGCGCCCTCCCACAAGCACAGGGAACGAGGGCACCGACTCGCCCGCTTCAGCTCGGCCACACCTCCACCCTGAGACGAGCTCGGGCCTCGTCGCGAGTGCCGGTAGTCCCTTCGCAGCAAGCGAAGTCCGGCACCGCGCCGGGGGTGGTCGCGGCGACCCGGCCAGTAGGGAACAAAGCCACAGGTGCCGGTGGGCCTGGCGGCCCTGGCCGTCCACCGGCCGACTCCAGCAGGCTGATCCGATGAGCAACAATGCGGGCAGCGCGACCGGCGGCGCCGTCTACTTCTTCGGCATCTTCGGCGCCTGGGTGTTCTTCTGGCAGCAGGCGGATCAGTTCTGGGACTATGCCCTGGCCGTCCTGCAGGGACTGGTGTGGCCGGCGTTCCTGGTCTACGACGCGTTCGTCGCGCTGCGCTGACCGGCCCGCAGCGGCGGCACTGCACTCGTACCGTGGAGAAATCATGCAAGCCAAGAAGACGTGGCGGGAACTGTCGCCCGCTCAGCGCGGCGCGGTCGTGGCCGTCGGTTGTGTCCAGCTCGGGCTCGCAGCGGCCGCGTGGCGAGACCTCGCGCGCCGCCCGGCCGGGGAGATCCGTGGTGCCAAGGCGCTGTGGGTGGCCGTCATCGCGGTCAACTTCGTCGGACCGATCGCCTACTTCCGCTGGGGCCGGAAGCCTGGAAAGGCGACGTCCGCGCAGTAGCGCCCTGCACCACGTCATCGCCGCCATCGCCGATCAGCATGGGCTGGTCCCGCACACAAAGGCCCGCCCGGGGCTCGGCCGTTCGTCTCTCGACGACGCTGCAGATCGAACCCTTGAGTTCGATCCGGCTCCGATCCTCGGGCGGGTCACCGGTCTCCCGGCACATTCATGGTGCTCCGCGCATCAGGCCGGGCGCGTGAGCCGAAAGTCCTCGCTTCGGCCGCCATCGGGCCCACGACCGATCCTGGACCGGTCAAGCAGGCGATTCGCCTGACCCGCGGCCGCACGCTCGGTACCGTCCGTGTCCATGTGGTGGGGCAGGCGGAAGCGGGCCGAGCGCATCACCCTCGTCGAGGAAACCAGGGGCGAGATCCACGAAGCCTGGGTCGAGGTCTTCACGCTTCAGGAGCAGTCGTCCGAGGGACCGGACCTCGATGCCGCCTTGTCCGGCATCATGGCGAGGCTGCGTGCCCGTCTGTCGCCGCGCATGGCGGCATTGTCGGAGCTCGCCTCGTCGGGGCGGCTGGAGTCGTTCCATGTGCGGATGGCCCTGGAACAACTGGACGATGCCGTCGTGGTCGCGAGAAGCGCGCCCTGTGGCAGCACGACGACGATCGACCAGCTTCTCATGTCGGCCAGCGGCCACCTGGTCGAGGCTGCCTGCCGCATCGAGTTCCCGAGGATGTACCGGAAAGCTGCCGGTGACCGACCGGTGTCCGCCGGGCCGGCCTCCCCCGGCCCGGCCATGACGAGCGTGCTCGGGCCACAAGCACCGCCCTCGGACCCCGACCGACGGCATGGCGAGCCGCTGTCCCGATCGGCGTCGCCGGAAGCGACGCCCATCCGGAACGAGCTACGCGACGCCTTTCTTCCGGTGTGTGATGCCCTCTACTGGGCGATGATCGATGCCGACAACCTGGAGGGCGAAGAACCGGAGGAGACGCGTCGGGAGCTCGCGCGCATCATGGCGGAGCCGAAAGCCGAACTGGAGCCGGCCATGGCGCAGTGGACCGAGCTGGCTTCCGGTGACCGGCCCGAGTCACCCGCCCTGCGGACGGCGCTTGCCGCTCTGCGAGCCGCCGACGAGGCTGTCCGGCATCCCGATCTCGCGCACGCGGGCCTGCTCGGCACGACCAGCCAGATGCAGGTCTGGAGATGGTTGGAGCTGGCCGAAGCAAACGTGGGCTGGCTCGTCGTGGCTGCCGACGAGGGACCTGCGCCTCAGGCGCCGGTGGTCGACCCGCGCCACGACCGTGGTGAGCCACCACGGACGACTGCCCAGGCAACTGCCGCCCCCGACCGCCACCCGGCACTGCCACAGCCTTACCGGGACCTGCGCGTGCCGTGGTATCGACGGCTTTTCCGCCGGTAGCCGCCGCACGAGGGACCCCACCTGGGATGCCGCATCACCGCGACGAGAGTTCGCCGAACTCCCGCCACTCGCGCTCCCACATGGCGTACCGCTGCCGATCGAGTGCTCTGCGCGCCAGCACGACCGTTCCCGCCAGCAGACCGGCCACGCCGAGCCAGGTCAGCAACGCCAGGCAGGCGGCATCCCATGCAGCGTCCGGCACGGGCAGCGGCGGCGGCACCCGGTGACCGTTCTCGTCGACCCAGATGTCGATCCGGTCGCCTTGCCGTGCCCCCGGATTGGCCGGGACCTTCTCCACCATGCGCCTGCCGTCCCAGTGCCATGCGGCAGGCACCATCGGTGTGATGAGCAACCTCGGCTCCATGGGCGGTGCGTCCGCCAGCAGTGTCGCGGTGATCTGCGTCCGGCTCGCCTGCTGCTCCTCGGCGGTGTCCACCACTTCGGCGTGCACCAACGACCCCACGACCCCCGCGAGCGGCATCGCGGCCAGCGCCAGCAGCACGGCCAGCGCCACGATCACCGCCTCGATGCGATCGCATCGGCGCACCAGCGGGTTTCGCCGTACGCCGCTGCGCAACAGGAGCCACCAACGACCCGTGTCAGCCACGTCTCCACCGTGGCCCGATCCCACCATCTCGCGCGAGTGCCGGTAGTCCTGCCGGGTGGAGCCTTTTCGGCTGAACGACCGCCGGTGGTGCAGACGCCGACACCGGCATTCCCGGTCGCCGGGCACGGCGCCGCCGCCCCGGCTGGGCACGTTGCTCCCGGATCGCGACACCTCGCCTGGCAGAGGACTTCCGGCTGCGGCCGAGGGTGGCGTCGAATCCCGTGCCCGTGAAGCGGCGTGCTCGCCACCATCACAGCGTTTCCGCAGGTCGTGGGCCGGGCGGGACTTGAACCCGCGGCCAAGGGATTATGAGTCCCCTGCTCTAACCAACTGAGCTACCGGCCCGGAACGCGACTACCTTGCAGACTACGAGGTCACCGGTGGAGCTCGTCACCCAGGCGTCCCCTGCTCCCCCCAACCCGGCTCGACTGACCAGGCATTTTCACCGCGAAGACGCCATCGCACCTCCACGTGGAGCTCACCCGAACGGACTTTGAGACGAAAAGTTGGCCCAGATGGAACGAACCCGTGTCGAGGGTCACTCCGTGGGGTGAGCGACGAGCCATTCGGAAGGACGACGATGTCTGCCGCAACCCTGCCGAGTCTCCTCACGAGCCACCGCGCCATGGCGTTGCTGCGTGCAGTCGCCGAGGGGCGCGCCGAGATCACCGCCAGTTGCGAGCCGGACCTGTTCATCGACGGCCTGAGCTGCGGTGACCAGTACACCGCGCACCTGCTGGCGCACGCCGGACTCATCCGGCCCGCCCGCCCCACCGAGATCGGCGAACGGGTCCGGGCCGAACTCACCAGCACCGGCCACGCCGTGTTCGCGCGGGCGGGCACGCACCGGGCAGCCTGACCCGGACGACCGGGTTCCCGTGAGACCGCACCTTTGGCACCGATCGTGAGCAGCGCGCACCGTGCCACCGCCGCCTTCTCACGGACAAGCGCCGAAGCCGCACCCACCCCGCGGCAGCGCAGGCACGGTGGCACGCTCTCGGCGCACGGACGACACGATTGCGTCGATTGCGCGGTCGGTGCGCTCGACCAGGTCCGGTCGCTGCACGCTACGGCATTCCCCTACCGACCGGACAGCGTGCCGGTTACCGGCACAGCCGCCTCGGATGTCACCGGCCGTGCACCGATGGTGCCCCGCGGGACGTTCGTCGTTCGGATTCGGCATTCCGTTCGTGGCCCGGCGACCTGTTGCCGAGCCGCCGCACCTCGGCCGGCGACGCCTCTGCCGCACACGACGGCGAATCCGGGCGAGTCCTCGAGTTCATCCGCACCGCCGGGTCCGTCGAATTCATCGCACCGAGGGCGGACGACACAGCGCCGCGCGCCTCCGACACGACGGGCACGGATGCGTAGTCCATCCCGTCCCGGCTGACGGCCTCGTGCCAATCGGTGGATCCCGGACACCACCGAGCCGCGTCCCTCCGCCGGAGCAAATGACCACCCGGTAGGAGACGGAGATGGCTTGATGGTGTGACGACTACCACAGAAACCGGCCAGCACCATACCGCTGAGCAGAGGCAGCGCACCCGGATTGCGTTTTTCATTCCACCCTTGTCGTGTCTTGCACGTCAGGCGCATGCACGTACGATCACCGGCACCTCGGGCTCCGCGCAATCGCCGCATTGACCGCCTGGTGCACGGGATTACTCTGCCGAGCGCCCCATTACCCACGAGTTGCTTCAACTGCAGCCGGACTCCATCGCGTCATACTGGAGGCGAATGATGACGACTGCTCTGACTTCGCGTTCGCTCGTCGAAAAATATTACGAGCTCATCGACAACGGTCATGTCGACGACGCCATGGAACTGACGACAGAAGATATCAAATTCAAGTTCGCCAATGCCGCCCCCGCCGTCGGCCGGTCCGCCACCAGAGCCGGTATCGACCGAGTGCTGGACCAGTGCAACAAAATCAAGCACGACGTCCTCACATTCTTCGACATTCCCCGCGGTGACGGCCTGCGCGACGTGATTTTCGAGCTGCGCATCACGTACGACCTGAAAAACGGCAAGCACGTGAGCATCCCGGGTTGTGCGGTGACCACGGTGAATTCCGACGGCCGCTTCGTCGAGCAGCGCCTGTACGGGGATCTGACCGACGTCTTCGCCGAATGACTCCCCCTGCCCGGCCGGCACGACCGAGCCGGGCAGGGGACTGCTTCCCGTCCCCCTGACGGCCGTCGCGGTCGGCCGGAACTGTCGATCGGAGTGCCCATGGTGCCTGACGTGAACGTTCCCGTTCTCATCGTTGGCGGCGGCGGATGCGGCTTGACCTCGTCGATCCTGCTGTCCGAGCTCGGCGTCGAAACGCTGCTCGTCGAACGACACGACAGCACGTCGCCGGTCCCGAAGGCGCACTACCTGAACCAGCGCACGATGGAGATCTTCCGCCAGTTCGGGATCGCCGAACCGATCGTCGCGGCCGGCGCACCTCTGGAAGCGTTCGGCAAGGCGACGTGGCGAACGTCGCTCGGGGGCGACGGGCCGCTCGACGGCAAGGTCATCCACGCCATGGACGCCTTCGGCGGCGGCCAGCTGCGCGAGCGCTACCTCCGAGACAGTCCCAGCCTGCCGACCAATCTGCCGCAAGTCCGATTGGAGCCGATCCTGCGGCGCATGGCCGAGGATCGCGCTCCCGGCCGAATTCGATTCGGCCACGAGCTGGTGGATTTCACGCAGGACGACACCGGCGTGACCGCCACGATCGAACCGAAGAACGGAACCGCCTACCGAGTCCGCTGCCAATACCTGATCGGCGCGGACGGCGGAAGATTCGTCGGCCAGAAACTCGGTGTCGTGCTGGCCGGTTCCGGTCGCCTGATCGACATCATCGGATGTCACTTCAAGGCGGACTTGTCCGCCCATTTCTCCGGCGACAGCGTCATCACCTGGCTGATCGACCCCGACGGCGGCGGCCCGTTCGGCAGCGGAGCGCTCCTCCCGATGGGGCCGACCTGGGGCAGGAACTCCGAGGAATGGGTCCTGCATTTCACTGTCCCGCCGGACGATCCGCAGCGGATGTTCGATCACGACGTGCTCGTCGCGCATCTGCGACGGTTGCTGAAAATTCCCGACCTCGACGTCGAGGTGCTGAACGTGAGCCGTTGGGGTCCGGAGGGCGCCCTGGCCGAGCGATTCCGTGCGGGCCGGGTGTTCCTGGCCGGTGACGCCGCGCACCGCACTCCGCCGACGACCGCGCTCGGCCTCAACAGCGCGATTCACGACGTCCACAACCTCGCCTGGAAACTCGCCGCCGTACTCGACGGCACCGCCTCCCCCGCCCTGCTCGACAGTTACGAAACCGAACGCCGCCCCGTCGACGCCGGTTACGTGGATTGGGCGATGTTCACCTTCGTCAACCACACGGTGATCAACGCCGGTCTGGGCTTGAGCCCGAACCAGACACCGGAGCAACGCCACCAGGCGATCGCGGCACTGCTCGCCGACACACCGATGGGGGCCACACCGGGCACGTGCCGTTCAGGTGATCGAAACCCAGCGCACGGAGTTCCACTCGCACGACATCGAGCTCGGATACCGATACGACGACGGTGCCGTCGTACCCGACGGCACCGCTCCCCCACCGCGGGATCCGATGGGATTCGAGTACCGCCCGACGACCCGGCCAGGCCACCGTCTGCCACACGTGTGGCTGAACCATGGCGGCCGACGGGTGTCCACCCACGATCTCGTGGACAAACGCGGATTCGTGCTGATGACCGATCCCAGCGGCACGGCCTGGACGGCAGCCGCCTCGGCCGTCGCGGAAGGGCTGAGAATTCCGCTGCGAACTGTGACGATCGGCGAGAACGGCGAATACACCGACCCCGACGGGGCCTGGGCCCGGTTGAGTCAGCTGGACCGCGGAGGAGCGGTCCTCGTGCGCCCGGATCATCATGTCGCCTACCGATCGACGAGCCCCGTGCCCGATGCCGAGAACGCCCTGCTTCGGGCCCTGAGCGCAGTGCTCGCGCGGCTGCCGGAGCCGGTGGGGTGACCCGGAGCCTGCCCGGCACCATGCTCGGGGCACGGGGCTCTGCCGGGCCGGCCGGGTATCGATTCTCGCTGTCGACCGCACACGTCCTGTCCGGGCCGAATCCGAGGGCGCGCCGGCCGTCCTGCCGACGACGGCGGTCCGTGACCGCGCCGCGAACCTCCGTTCAGCGAGCACCAAGCGAGCGGTGGGGCGATCACTGCGTCCAACACTGACAGGGTGGGCATGCCTGCCCGTCCAGCCGGTTTCGGGCAGCGCGACGTCCCGGCGCGCCCTCGCCGAATCCTGGCGCCGGAAGCCCTGACCGGTCGGCGTGCCCGAACGCGCTCGAGGTGGTCGATGCCGTCGCGGCAGCAGGCGCGCCGACCGCACGTCGCGTCCGTACACATGACGTCCTGCGGCGGTGCGGACCGATCGACGGACGTCGGCGGCCGGGCTTATGGGCCGCAGGCGTGCGACTCGAGTACGCGACACCGTGCGCCGGGTTTCAGGATCGCGACGGTCTCGGTTGAGGTGGGACCGCCGACGACGACCGCCGATCGGCTCGGCGACTCAGTGGCCAAGCTCAACGCGAGCACACGGACTGCGACTGGCCGGACAGCACTGCCGACGCCCGAGCAGGGGCCGACGCGATCAGTGCGCAGCTGCTCGAAGCGATGGTCGATGTCAGCTCGAACGGTTGATGTTTGTGGGGGGTCTTGGCGGGTTCGCTGGATCGGCGAGCCTTGATGATCGGAGACCCTCTGACGTGAGGTTTTGCTCCCCCGGTTGGACTCGAACCAACAACCTACCGGTTAACAGCCGGTTGCTCTGCCAATTGAGCTACAGGGGAAAGTCGTCCCGTGCCCCTCGCGGCGCGGCACGAGCAAACTTTATCCCATGGCTTCCGGGGCCCCAGCAGCGGGGTGCACCTTGCGAAGCCGATGAGTGACGGCGCGCCGAAGCGGGAATCCAGCCCGCACGTTCCTACGAGGAGGAGGCCATGGTGCGCATACTTCTTGCCGCCGCAGTCGGTTACGTGCTGGGGACCCGCGCCGGTCGCAGCCGCTACGAGCAGATGGTGCGTGGCTACCGGAAGCTGGCCGAGCATCCCGCTGTGCAGAGCGCTGCCGGCGTCGCCAGGGCGAAGGTCTCGGAGAAGGTGCCGTTCGTCACCGAGCCCGGGAAATCCAAGCCCGCCGCAGCCACGGCGAGCGCGAGCAACCCCCAGCCCGGGGAGGCCCAGCACTAGCGGGCTCAAGCGGCCGACGGTGCACCGCAGCGCTACGCCGCCTGACGAGTCCGGGCCACGAAGAAGACCCGCCGGAAAGGGAACCACGTGGTGCCGTCCGGACGCATCGGGTACGCCTCGCGTAGCCGCGCGCCGAGCTGCGCGCAGAAGTCCGCCCACCGTTCGTCGTTCAACGCTGCGCGGATCGGCCGCAGCGTCGTCCCGGTGAGCCATTCCAGCACCGCATCCGGCCCGTGGAGCCGCTGCAGGTAGGTGGTTTCCCATGCGTCGACGGTGCAGCCGGCCTTCTCCAACAGTTCGGCGTAACCCATCGGGTCGAGAACGTCACGAACCTGGGCCACGCCGTCCAGGCCCCAGCGCGGGTCGGCGACGAACTCCCTGACCAGCTGATGCGACGGCGATCGCTGATGACCGGGCACCTGCACCGCCAGCCACGCGCCCGGCGGCAGGGCCTCGGCCCACCGCGGCAGCAACTCCTCGTGCCCGGGGACCCACTGCAGCACCGCGTTGCAGACCACCACGTCGGCATCGGCGGGCGGCACCCAGTCCCGGACGTCCTGCACCCGGGCGTCGATCCCGTTCGCGCGGGCGGCCGCGACCATCTCCGGCGAGCTGTCCAGCGCCTCGACCTGGGCGTCCGGCCAGCGCTCGATCAACCGCACGGTGAGATGACCGGGGCCGCAGCCGAGGTCTACGACCCGGCGTGGCTTGTCCGCATCCACCCGGTTGAGCAGTTCGGCGAACGGCCTGGCCCGCTCGTCGGCGTACCGCAGATACTTCCCGGGATCCCACATGCTCAGCGGCCCACCAGCTTGTCCGCCGCCTCCCTGGCGATGGCGGCGACCACGTCCACGTCGGTGCCCGGATCGGGCCGTGCCTGCAGCACCGGGCCGTCCGGAGTCTTGCGCTGCACGAACCACACGCCGCCGCCGTCCGGCAACTCCTTGCGGTAGCGCGAGGTGATCGACCCCTCGACTCGCTTGTGCACGACCGCGGGCAGTTTGCCCGGCTGGGTGAGTTCGAACGTGCGTGGCGGCAGATCCGCGATCAGCACCGCCTTGCCCGCCGTCTGCGTCTGCTGCGCCCACACCACGGTGAGCTTGCCGTCGCCCCACGTCGCCTTCGTCACGAAATGCCATGCGACGTGCCGGTAGCCGTCGCCTTCCGGCAGCCACAGACCACGGTTGGTCGCCACCACGCCGTCGGCCTGAGCCAGCACGTGCTCGTTCGGGTCGAGCGACCCGGTGAAACCATCCGGCAGATCGTCGCCCAGCAGCCGTCGCAGCCACTTCATCAGGTCAAGCCTCCGACCGCGCGCTCGAGCAGCGCCTTGCGGTACTGCTCCAGCGCCACCAGATCACCGAACAGCGCGTGGTACTCCTCGGGCTGATCCACCGGCGACAGCCGTTGCAGCTTCGACTTCACGTCGGCGATCTGCCGGCCGACGAGGCTCTGCTGGACCGCGGCGAGCACCGTGTCGACGTAATGCGCGTCGGCCTCACCGTCCTTGGTGCGCAGCGGCTCGACCGCCAGCTCGGACAGCACGACCTTCGCCGTCTCGTCCGAGCAGTGCTTGCCGGCCGCCTCCAGCAGCTCCGGACCCCGCAGCCCCGATGCCGCGCCGCCCGCGGCCAGCACGGCCTTGTGGATCGCGACATAGACCGGGTGGGTGAAAGCCTCCTCCGGCAGCGCGTCGTAGGTCGGCCCGGCCAGCGCCGGTTCCTGCAGTGCGGCCTTCAGCACCTCGCGCTGCGCCTCCAGGGACGGGTCGCGCGGATCCGGCCGGGGCAGGCTTCCTTGCGCCTTGCGCGGCGACCCGTTGCGGGCCGCCCTGCGGCGGACCACGACCTCGGCCCCCGCCGTCTCGCGTACCCGCCGCACGACCATCGCCTCGTCCTGCCACCCGGTCCAGAACGCCAGCTTCGCCGCGTAGCCGTCCCGCTTCGCCTCGTCCTTGATCCTGGCCACCAGCGGCACGGTCCGCTGCAGGGCCGCGACCTGCCCGTCCACCGAGTCCAGGTCGTACTCGCGCAGGATCGACTTGATCGCGAACTCGAACAGGGGGATGCGCCGGGCCACCAGGTCCCGGACCGCCGCGTCGCCCTTGGCCAGGCGCAGCTCGCACGGATCCATGCCGTCCGGCGCGATCGCGATGTAGGTCTGCCCGGCGAAGGTCTGGTCGCCCTCGAACGCCTTCAGCGCGGCCTTCTGGCCGGCTTCGTCGCCGTCGAAGGTGAAGATCACCTCACCACGGAAGGTGTCGTCGTCCATCATCAGCCGACGCAGCACCGTCATGTGATCGGCACCGAACGCCGTCCCCGACGTGGCCACCGCGGTCGGCACCCCGGCGGCGTGCATGGCCATCACGTCGGTGTAGCCCTCCACGACGACGACCTGGTGCCGCTTGGCGATCTCCCGCTTGGCCAGGTCCAGCCCGAACAGCACCTGGGACTTCCGGTAGATCGGGCTCTCCCCGGTGTTGAGGTACTTCGCCTCGATCTTGTCGTCGTCGAACAGCCTGCGCGCGCCGAACCCGACCACGTCCCCGGCCAGGTCGCGGATCGGCCACAGCAGCCTGCGGTGGAACCGGTCCAGCGGCTTGCCGCGTGAGCCCTGCTTGGCCAGCTGCGCCTTGTACAGCTCCTCGACCTCGAAGCCCTTGGACAGCAGGTACCGGGTCAGCTGGTCCCAGCCGCTCGGCGCGTACCCGCAGCCGAACCGCCGGACGTCCGCGGCGTCGAAGCCGCGCTCGGCCAGGAACTGCCGCGCGGGCTGCGCCTCGGGGGTGTTCAGCTGCTCGGCGTAGAACTCCTGCGCGGCGCGATGCGCCTCGATCAACCGAGCCCGGGTTCCCCGGTCGCGCTGCACGGCCGCACCGCCGCCGGTGTAGGTCAGTGTGTAGCCGACCCGGTCCGCCAGCCGTTGCACCGCCTCGACGAACCCGATGTGCTCGATCTGCATGATGAACTTGATCACATCGCCGCCTTCGCCGCAGCCGAAGCAGTGGAAGGTGCCGTGCGACGGACGCACGTTGAACGACGGGGTCTTCTCGTCGTGGAACGGGCACAGGCCCTTCAACGAGCCGCCACCTGCGCGGCGTAGCGCGACGTAATCGGAGACCACCTCGTCGATCCGGTTGCGCTCGCGAACTTCCGCGATGTCGCTCTCCCGGATCAGCCGTGGCACGCCATTAGTCTAGGACTTCCATCCCAGCCGTGACCCGCTACCGTGCACGGTGGAAGGCGAGATCCCCAGTTCCCGTGAAGGGAGACCAGCACATGCGCATCAGCGTCGAGTCCGATCAGTGCGCCGGCATCGGGCAGTGCCACGAGGTCGACCCCGAGCTGTTCCCGCTCGACGACGACGGCTACAGCGCGGTCGGCAAGGACCGCGACGTACCCGCGGACAAGGAGGAGAAGGCGCGGATCGGTGTCGACAGCTGCCCGATGGCCGCGTTGTTCATCACCGAGTAGTCCCACCGGGGCGCCATGACCTCGCTCGACGTCCTCGCTGAGCAGTTCACTGCGCTGCGCGGCAGGCTGCTCGCCCTCGCCTACCGGCTGACCGGCACGCGCGCGGACGCCGAGGACGCGGTGCAAGAGGCATGGCTGCGCGTGCAAGGGCTGGACGCGGCCGAACGCGACGGCATCCGGGAACTGGCCGCGTGGTCGACCACCGTGGTCAGCCGTATCTGCCTGGACCGCCTGCGTTCGGCCGCCGTGCGCCGGGAGTCCTATGCCGGGCCGTGGCTGCCCGAGCCCGTCGTCACCCCGCTGGACGGGCCGCGCCAGGACGATCCGCTGCAGCTCGCCGTCCAGGGCGAGGACGTCCGCCTGGCGGCGATGGTCGTGCTGGACAAGCTGACTCCGGAACAGCGTGTGGCGTTCGTGCTGCACGACGCTTTCGGCGTGCCGTTCGCCGAGATCGCCGAGGTGCTCGGGTGCAGCGAAACGACGGCACGGCAGCACGCCAGCCGGGGAAGGCGCGTGCTGGCGGAAGCCGACGTGCCACCGCGGATCGACCTGGCCGAGCAGCGTCAGGTGGTCGAACAGTTCATCGCCGCTCTGCTGGCGCGGGACACGGAACGGCTGACCGCACTGCTGCACCCGGACGCGGTGCTGATCGGCGACTCCGACGGCAAGGCTCGCACGGCCCGGCGTGTCATGCAGGGTGCGGACAAGATCGTCCGGTTCTACCTCGGGCTGTTGCGGCTCTACGCGCCCGAGGCCATCTCGGCTGCCCAGCCGATGCTGGTCAACGGCGACCTCGGGGTGTTCCTGCCGCACCACCCCGGCGACGACCAGTACCGTCCGTTGGATCCGCGGCTGACCGTCGCCGTGGTTCGCGACGGCCGCATCGTCGCTTTCTACGACCACTGCAACCCGGACAAGCTGCGCACCGCAGGTGTGCTCTGAATCACCCCTTCGGGCTGTCACACGCGCAGCCGCCGCCTCGTCAGGGCGGTGTCAGCGCAAACGTTCAGCGAAGGGAGTGCGGCATGCCGCGCATCGCAGCCGTGGACATGAAGAATTCGGGCCTGGCCAACCGGATGATGGCCCGGTTCGCCGAGAAGAGGTACGGCAAGACCCTCGACCCGCTGGCCGTCACCGCGCACCACAAAGGCCTGCTGCGCGCCACCGTAGTGCACGAACTCATGGTGGAGCGGGCAGGCAGCGTACTGCCCGAGGCAGTCCGTGAGCTGGTGGTGTACCGGGCCGCGGTGCGGCTCGGCTGCTCGTGGTGCGTCGACTTCGGCACCATGCTGCAGATCCACCAGGGCCTGGACGTCGAGCGGCTCGAGCACATCGACGAGTACCCGACGTCCGACCTGTTCAGCAGGCAGGAGCGGTTGGCGCTCGCCTACGCCGACGCGATGACCGCGACCCCGGTGGAGGTCACCGACGCCCAGGTGGCCGAACTCGAGGCCGAGTTCGGCCCCGCGGGCGTGGTGGAGCTGACCTATCACATCGCGCTGGAGAACATGCGGGCTCGCAGCAACAGCGCGCTCGGCATCCCCGCGCAGGGGTTCACCGAGTCCTGTCAGGTGCCGGTCGGCGACTGACGGTCAGGCGACGCGCAGCTCGACGTCGATGTTGCCCCGGGTGGCCCGGGAGTACGGACAGACCTGGTGCGCGGCCTCGGCCAGCTCGCGGGCGACATCGGCGTCCACGCCGGGGACGCCGACGGTCAGGGTGACGGCCAGTCCGTAGCCCTCGCCGTCCGGGCCTATGCCCACCTCGGCGGTCACCGAGGAGCCCTCGATCCTCACCTTGCGCCGGCGCGCCACCAGCTGCAGCGCACCGTGGAAGCAGGCCGCGTAGCCCGCTGCGAACAGCTGCTCCGGGTTGGTGCCCTCGCCGCCACCGCCGCCGAGCTCCTTCGGCACGCTGAGGTCGACCTTCAGCCGGTTGTCCGAGGTGCTGACCGCGCCGTCTCGGCCGGCGCCGGTTGCGGTGGCTTGTGCGGTGTAGACGGGTTCCATCGGGTGATCTCCTCATCGGTGTCCTGCCCTGCCCCACCCTCGAGGTGGGACGGGGTGATTCCGCGCGGGCGCGCGGTGTGCCGCCCGGCAGACACACACCTACCGGGACGCTTGCGTGGGAACGGCCGAGCTGGCCGGCGCGGACGGCGGCGGTCAGCCAGCCCGTCTCGCGGCGGCGGGCGGCGCTGTCATCGCGCGGCCGCCATGGCGGTGTGACTTTCGGCGAGGGAGTCCGCCAGCTCCCCCAGTGCGGTACGCAAGGCGACGATGTCCTCCAGCTGCATCTGGGTTGCGCAGCCGATCTTCGCCGGGATGTCGCGGGCACGCTCACGCAGCGAGCGCCCCTTGCCGGTCAACGCGATCTCCACCGAACGCTCGTCCTCGGCACGTCTGCCGGTGGTCACGAGCCCGGCGGCCTTGAGCCGCTTGACCAGCGGGGACAAGGTGCCGGAGTCGAGGTCCAGCTCGGCACCGAGCTCCTTGAGGGTGACCGTGCCCCGCTCCCACAGCACCAGCATCACCAGGTACTGCGGGTAGGTCAGGCCCAGCTCGTCCAGCAGCGGACGGTAGATCTGCTGGATCAGCCGCGTCGCGCGGTACAGCGCGAAGCAGAGCTGGTTGCGAAGGTGCAGATCGCTGTCGCTCACGGCTGAAGCATTGCACACAATTTAATTGCGCGCAATTGAATGGCGCGCAATGAGACTCGTGGCTGGGCGTATGACGACACGTCACCGGCAGCGGCCGACGGGCACGCCGCGAGGACCTGACCAGCCGCGGCCCGGCCATCGACGACAAGACGGCTCATCGACCTTGCCTGGGCTGCACCCGGCGCCGGTGGCCGCACCAGCTCGGCCGGACTCGCCGGCCGCGTCGTCCACCGACGCCATGGAACTCAGCGGCCGGCATCCACCTGCGCTGTGCCGCCTGCCCACACCGCCGGACTCGACGGGCCGGGACCCGCATTCACGTGGACCGAGCAGCCAGCCGCCCACGTCCGCCCGAAGCACGCCGGACGGCGACTGGGCGCCCATGGGCCGGGCTCCCGCCGATACCCGCTCTGGCGCCGGTCAGCACGCCGGAGCGCGACCTGACAGGCGCGAGCCGGGGCCGTCAGCCGGGGTCGGCCACCCGCGCAACGAAGTACACCGCCCCGGAGGCCGCGTGGCGAACGAGCAGCAAGAACGGCCGATCGAAACGGACCTCGACCGGGCTTTCGACGATCACCGAGGTCATCCGGACCATCATGGCGGTCGCGGCGGCACCCTCCAGGCCCTTCTCGTCGACCCGCAGCACCGATTCGTGCAGAGCGTCCGACACCGTCAACCGGGGATCGCTGGACAGCCCGCTGAGGTCGGCCTGCGGCGTGAACAGCGTCCGCACCCCGAGGGTGCTCAACACGTCGGTCAACCCGACGTTGGTCTTCACCCGCAGCCGCGGAAGCCACAGCGAGACCCGTCGCGCGCGAAGCTCGCTCAGCACGGCGGCCAGGGTCGCCGCATCGGTGTGGGCTTCCGCTTCCGTCAGCTCCCCGTCGGGCAACAACGCCACCGCCTCGACGCCGCCGGCCGCGGGCAGGCTCACCGCGGTCCAGCCCGCCGCGCTGGCGTAGCCGAATCTGTCCACCTGGTGCATCATCGGCACCCGGCGCTCCCCGGACGGCGTGGCGAACGGTTCCTCGGCGGTCTCGTGCTCGGCGAACGGATGCCGCCACCCCACCTTGAGATACAGCGCGTTGACCAGGCTGGCCACGGTGGAGGAGTCCACCGCGCCTTCCGGCACCAGATCGGTGATCAGGTTCCTGGTGGTTCTCGCGACGTCGTCGTTGATCGCGCGGCGAGCCGCTTCCGGGTCGGTCACGAACGGCGCGGTGGCGACCTTCGCCCCCGGCCATCCGGCCAGCTCCACGGTGAACGACTCGTTGAGCGGCAGCTGCTCCCACGCCCAGAGCGTGTTGGACACCTCGAGCACGGGCTGGTCGCCGCCCCGACCCGAGGACAGCACCGCCGCCGTGCGCAGCAACTCCACCTGCTTGCCGATGTCGGTGGCGTCCGGGTCCAGCAGACCTTGCAGCTCTTCCGCGGTCGCGCCGCGCGCCGCCTGGTAGACCATGCCGAGCGCGCTCTCCACCGAGTACGGCGAGAAGCACACGGTGCCGCCACCGGCACCGATGACCCGATGCAGATCCAGGGTGAACTGCAGATGCCTGCGCTCGGCGGGTGGGTCAGCCATGCCGCCCAGTGTGCCAGGCGTGCCACGCCACGGCTTGCGAATCGGTCAAAGTGGCCACCTGGTCGACCACCACGCGCAGCCGGGCGGCATCGTCACCAGCCGCCTGCCAGTCCGGCACGAACAAGGCGTCCAGCGACTCGGGCGCGCGTTCGGCCAGCACCGTGGCCAGCTCCATGAGCAGTTCCCGCTGTCCCTCCTGCACCGCGAGACGGCGCCGGTCGCTCATCACGTACCGCAGCGCCAGCGACTTCAACAGCGCGACCTCCGCGGCGACCTGGTCCGGCACCTCCAGCCGTGCGGCGTACCGGCACAGCGGCCCGTCGCCGTGGGCCGCCCGCGTCGGAGCCACCACGGCGGTGGCGAAGCGGCCGACCAGCTCGGACGTCATCCGTTTGAGCGCCACCATGGCCCGGGGCGAGAAGTCGCACCCGGACCTGGCCAGTTCGGCGACCGCGGGCAGCTCGAGCAGCCCGACCGCGGCGGCCTCCAAAGTGGCGACGTCCAGGTGGGAGAAGTGCTTGGCGGCCAGCTCCGCGATGGCTGCCCGCTCGTCCCGGCTGGCCAGCACGGCCATGGAAATGCGCCCGGCGAGCACGCCGTCCTCGACGTCGTGCACCGAGTAGGCGACGTCGTCGGCCCAGTCCATGATCTGGGCCTCCATGCAGCGCTCACCCTCCGGGGCGCCTTCGCGGACCCAACGGAAGGTGTCCAGGTCGTCCGGATACACCCCGAACTTGCGCTCGCCCGACCTGCGCGGCCACGGGTACTTGCTGGTGGCGTCCAGGCTCGCCCTGGTCAGGTTCAACCCGACCGGCGTGTCGTCGCGCAGGTGCTTCGGTTCGAGGCGGACCAGGATGCGCAGCGTCTGCGCATTGCTCTCGTAGCCGCCGATGTCGGCCGCGACCTCGTCCAGTGCCTTCTCGCCGTTGTGGCCGAACGGCGGATGCCCGATGTCGTGCGCCAAGCCGGCCAGGTCCACCAGATCGGGATCACAGCCCAGGTCGGTGGCGATCCCGCGGCCGATCTGCGCGACCTCCAGCGAGTGGGTCAGCCGGGTGCGCGGGACACCGGACACCTCGGCCCCCTCCCCCGGCCCGACCACCTGCGTCTTGCCGGCCAGCCGCCGCAACGCCGCGCTGTGCAGCACACGGGCCCGGTCGCGGGCGAACGGCCCTCGCGTGTCCTGCGCCCCCTCCGGTACCGCGCCCTTGGGCGGCTCGGGATACCGCCTGGCCCGGTCGTGCTCGGTGTACATGCGACCAGACTAGGAGCGCGCCGCGTGATCAGTCCAAGCTGGAGCCGCTGACGACGTCCGTCGGCGACGTGACGAAGCGGTAGAACAGCAACGCCCTGGTCTCACGCCAGATGTAGCGCAGTTCCGTCCGACGGGTCTGCACGATCGGGCCGCTGCGCGTCGGCGAGGTCCAGGCGTCGATGCCGAGGTCGCGCATCATGGTGCGGGCCCGCAGCGAGTGCCACGGGTCACTGACGATCACCGCGGACCGGATGCCGGTCTCACGCGCCGACGCGACGAACGACTGCACGCTGCCCAGCGTGTCCGTGCCTTCGCCGAGCGCCGAGACCGCGTCCCGCGGTACGCCGTGGTCGACCAGCCACTGGGCACCGGCTTCCGCCTCGGTCGTGGCATCCCCTGCCTGACCGCCGCCGAGCGTCACGATGCGGCCGGCGACGCCCTGCTCGTACAGCTGCTGGGCGTGCGCCAGGCGCGCGGCGAAGATCGGTGACGGGCGGCCGTTGTACTGGGCCGCCCCGAGCACCACGATGGCGTCCGCCGGGGTGCGGTCGTCGATGCGGGCGACCTGCCACACCCGGAACGCGGTGCCGCCCAGCACCAGCAGGCCGACCAGGAGCGCCCCCACGACGCCCCGGACGATCCAGCGTCGCACTCCTGTCACGAATCAGCAGCCGACCAGGCGCGCGGCCAAGTAGGACTCGACCTGGTCGATGGAGACCCGCTCCTGCTCCAGGGTGTCCCGGTCCCGCACCGTGACGGCCTGGTCCTCGAGCGTGTCGAAGTCCACCGTCACGCAGAACGGGGTGCCGATCTCGTCCTGCCTGCGGTAGCGCTTGCCGATCGACGCCGCGTCGTCGAACTGCACGTTCCAGTGCTTGCGCAGCACCGCAGCCAGGTCGCGCGCCTTCGGGCTGAGGTCGGCGTTCCTGGACAGCGGCAGCACCGCGACCTTCACCGGAGCGAGCCTGCGGTCGAGCTTGAGCACGACGCGCTTGTCCACCCCGCCCTTGGCGTTCGGGGCCTCGTCCTCGGTGTAGGCGTCCAGCAGGAACGCCACCATCGACCGGTTCACACCGGCCGCGGGCTCGATGACGAACGGGCGGTACCGCTCCTTGGACGCCTGGTCGAAGAACGACAGGTCCACCCCGGAGTGGTTGGAGTGCGTGGTCAGGTCGAAGTCGGTGCGGTTGGCGATGCCCTCCAGCTCACCCCACTCCTGGCCGGAGAACTGGAAGCGGTACTCGATGTCGACGGTGCGCTTGGAGTAGTGGGACAGCTTCTCCTTCGGGTGCTCGTACAGCCGCAGGTTGTCCTTGCTGATGCCCAGGTCGGTGTACCAGCGCATCCGCTCGTCGATCCAGTACTGGTGCCACTTCTCGTCCTCGCCGGGCTCGACGAAGTACTCCATCTCCATCTGTTCGAACTCGCGGGTGCGGAAGATGAAGTTGCCCGGCGTGATCTCGTTGCGGAACGACTTGCCGATCTGGCCGATACCGAACGGCGGCTTCATCCTGGCCGTGGTCAGCACGTTGGAGAAGTTGATGAAGATGCCCTGCGCGGTCTCCGGGCGCAGGTAGTGCAGGCCTTCCTCGGACTCCACCGGCCCCAGGGTGGTGCGCAACAGGCCGTTGAACTCGCGCGGCTCGGTGTACTGGCCGCGCGTGCCGCAGTTCGGGCACGGGACGTCCGAGACGTCGTTGGGGGCGATCTCCTTGCCGCTGCGCTCGGCGTACTCCTCCGCAAGCTGGTCGGCACGCCAGCGCCGGTGGCAGGACAGGCACTCGATGAGCGGGTCGACGAACGCCGCCACGTGGCCGGACGCCTCCCACACCTGGCGCGGCAGGATCACCGACGAGTCCAGGCCGACGACGTCCTCGCGGCCCTGCACCATGGCCTTCCACCACTGGCGCTTGATGTTCTCCTTCAGCTCCACCCCCAGCGGGCCGTAGTCCCACGCCGACCGGGTGCCGCCGTAGATCTCACCGCACGGGTAGACGAACCCCCGGCGCTTGCACAGGCTGACGATGGTCTCGAGGCGATCGGTGGCCACTGGATCTCCGCATGTGTCGAACTGGTCGTGGAGTAAAGCCCAGGGTATCCATTCCCCGAACGGATGAAGCCAGCCGGGGCCGCAGACGTGCCCAGCGGCATGGGCACGCGGGACCCGGACGACCACGTGCGGCGCATGGCACCGGCGCGGTACTCCCCGCCGGGCCGTATGCGGGCACCCAGCAGGCCGCGCGCACCGCCGCCACCACGTCGGCCCCCGCCCGGCCGTATGCGGGCACCCGGCACCGGCTGCCGGACCAGTGTGCGGCACGCGTGGCGTCGGCTCGGCGCTTCCGCCGCCGGGCCGCTTCCCGCGCGCGTCCGCCGCTTCCTGCCGGAGCCGGGAGCCGGTCACCAAGTGGCATCGGCCGGCGGCGCCGGGGCCGCCCGGCAGCCACGGCCACCTTCGTCGCGCGGCGTCTACCATGGGGTGCATGCAGACGCTCACCCACGCGGCCGACCGCCCGTCGGCGTCCGCGGAATCGCCGCTGCCTGCGGAGACGCTGGCCGCCGCCGGTGAGCTGCTGCGCGCGCTCGCCGCGCCGGTGCGGATCGCGATCGTCCTGCAGCTGCGGGCCGGCGAGCGCTGCGTGCACGAACTCGTCGACGCGCTCGGTGTCGCGCAACCGTTGATCAGCCAACACCTCCGCGTCCTGAAGGCCGCGCGCGTGGTGCGTGGCGAGCGGCGTGGGCGCGAGGTGCTGTACCGGCTGGCCGACGACCACCTGGCCCACATCGTCGTGGACGCCGTGGCGCACGTGCAGGAGGAGGGTCGATGACCAAGGCGAGCCCGGTGCCCGGCAGGCGGGCGACGCGGCAGCGTGCTGCCGTGGTGGAGCTGCTGGAGAACATCGACGACTTCCGCTCCGCGCAAGAACTGCACGACGAGCTGCGGCGGCGCGGCGACACCATCGGGCTGACCACCGTCTACCGCACCCTGCAGTCGCTGTCCGACGCCGGGCTGGTGGACACCATGCGCACCGAGTCCGGCGAGGTCATTTACCGCCGCTGCTCCGACCACCATCACCACCACCTGGTGTGCCGGGAGTGCGGCTACACGGTGGAGGTCGAGGAGCCCGCGGTGGAGCGCTGGGCGGAGTCGGTCGCGGCCAGCAACGGCTTCGTGAACCTGCGGCACACCGTGGAGATCGTCGGCACCTGTGCGGACTGCAACGCCGCCAAGTCGTAGCGCCCCGGGAGGGCATTCGGCACCGGCATCCCTGCCCGAACGTCGCTGGCAGGAACCCGGGCAATGACTCGCCGCGGACGCGGCAGCCTGGGTGCGCTGGTTGGAGAGGCGCGGAACCGGCGGTAATCGCGGACGGCACGGCGGGCGCACGGCCTGCCCTGAGCGGTCCGGGTAGCACCCCGGCCGGAATCGGCAGCGCGATGCCCGACCCGATGAGCAGTGCCAGCCGCGTACGTGATCGCAGCGGCCGGGACACGTCGCCGGGACAAGTCGTCGGGACACGTCGCCGCGGCAGCCGCAATGCGTGGAAGTCACGCCGCCCGGGCACTGTCCGCCATGTCCGCCGCAAGGCGTCGACATCGCACCGATGGAAAGTCATCCGCCTCTGGGGCCCCTCCCCTCCCCTCCCTCCCCTCCCCGCCGGACTGCTGGCAGTGTCGCCGACCCGGGGCGCACGCTTCCGGTCCGCGGCGCACGCTTCAGTACTCGTACGGATCGGCAGGTTCCGGTATTCGCCTGAGCTCCTCCACCGTCAGGTCCGGGGTGGTCACCGACGACGGACGCGACGGCGGGCGATACCGCCCGACCACCTCGATCCACTCGTCCTGCCCCAATCCCCGCAGCATCTCCGAATCGCCGACCAGGCGGACCGGCACCGGATAGCCGTCGGCCGCGCAGCACCTGATCACCACCCGCGCGATGTAGGTGCGCCCGCGTTCGCGCACGACGAAGCCGCTCAATCGCACTCGCCGGTCGATGAGCGTCTTCCCCTCGCCCCAGACCGCCCTGGCATGGAACTGCGACAGCGGCAGCGTGGTGACTTCGTCCGCCGGCAACGCCGAGAACGCCTCGACCTGCGCCGGGTCGACCTGCCTTCCGCCCGCTTCCAGCGACCGGGACACCGAGTCGGCACCCAGCGCAGGCGGAGCGACCAGAAGCCCGGCGAGCACCGGCGCCAACAGCAGCCATGCGCTCCGGCCACCGCCATGAGCATGGCCGTGGTCATCCACCGAGGAGTCGGCACGGGCGTGGTGGTCTGCTCCTGCCGGGGCACCGGAATGGCCATCGCCCTCCATCCGCGCCGAACCAACAGCGCCTGCACCACCGCCCCCTCCGCCGGCCGGGCGGGCGGCGCGCATGTCACGCCAGATCGCCACCGCGGCCAACACCACCACGACCAGGCCGGCGCCCACCAGCCACCAGCGATGCTGCGGCTTGACGTACCGCAGGTAGTCGCCGGTCCAGGCCAGCTTCAGCAAGCAGCCACCGAGCAACAGCAACAGGACATTGGCCGTCTCCCGCCTCATCGGCTGCCTCCCAGGACCACCCACCACGCGGCGACCGCACAGGCAATGGCCACCACGAACGTCAGCGGAGCGAACCGCAGCGCGAACGGGCGCCCGAACGTCCCCGCCTGGAGACTGATCAGCTTGACGTCCACCGCCGGGCCGACCACCAGGAACACCAACTTCGGCAGCAGTGGCAAGCCGGCGAGGGAAGCCACGACGAACGCATCGGCCTCGCTGCACAGCGCCAGCAACACCGCGAGCACCGCCATCACGAGCACGCCGAGCACCACCTGCTCGCCCAGGAACGCGAACCAGCCCGGTGGGATCAGCACGTTCATCGCCGCGGCGATCGCCGCGCCCAGCACCAGGAAGCCGCCCGCGTCCACCAGGTCGGCACGCGCCGTCTCGGTGAACGCCCGCCAGCGCCGCCCCGCTACCACATCGGCCACGCGCTGCCGGGCTCGCTCGACGATCCAGTCGAGCTTGCCGAACCGGGCCCACAGCAGCCCGACCAGCACCGCGGTCCCCAGCGACGCCACCAAACGCGCCAGCATCATCAGCGGCTCCCCCGGGAATGCCACCGCGGTCGCCACCATCACGACCGGGTTCACCGCCGGCGCGGCAAGCAGAAAGGTCAACGCCGCCGCTGGCACGACCCCGCGCGCGATGAGCCTGCGGGCAATCGGCACCGCCGCGCACTCACACGTCGGCAACGCCACCCCCGCGACCCCCGCGACCCCCACGGACCCGACGCTGCTGCGTGGCAGCGCCCGCTGCAGCACGCGAGCCGGGACGAACGCGGCGATCGCACCGGACAGCAGCACCCCGAGCACCAGGAACGGCAGCGCCTGCACGCAGATGGCGACGAACACGGTGGCGGCCGTGCTCAGCCGCGGATAGCCGGCCAGCCCGTCACGCAGCAGCGGCCGCACCAGCAGCGCCGCCACCAACAGCACGCACAGCACTTCCATCGACGTGATGCGCAGGCGCCGCGGCGGCCGAACCTCGCGGCCACCCGGCCCCCGCCGATCAGCGACGCCCGAGGGCGCGGCAGGCCGCGCCGGCCGCTCGGCACGCTCGAGCGCCCGGCCGGGCTCCGCACCGGAAACATGTGCGCGTTCTGCGTTCACGGTCGACGATCGTGCCAGCCCACCTAGTCGAAATCGACAATCAGTGTCACGAGTGGCGCGAATTCTCCCCTTCTGTGCAGCCGGACGACACGTCCGTCGCCACTCGCGCCGCCACGGCTTGCGCCCGGCCCGCCACGATGCCTTCTGCGCTCAGCGATTCTCGACCAGCGCGAGCAAGTCGGCGCGCAGCCGCGAGGCTGTCGACACCACCAGCATCAACAGCGTCCCCAGCGGCGTGGGCTCCAGCCCGTCGGCCGGGAACGCGTAGCGCAGCGTGACGTCCAACCCGGTGTCGGTGTGCACCACGCCGAGCGTGCCGAACAAGCCCTGGCCCGCCCGCTCGGCCGCCGCCACCGCCAACGCAGGGTCGTCCGGCAGGTCCCAGGCCACCACACACGTCAGGCTCAACACCGTCAAGCCCTCGGCCAGCCGCACCGCCTGCACCGCGCACGGCACATCGGAGTGCTGGAAGGTCAACGCGCCGTCGTCGTCGACCTTGACCTCCAGGTAGCGCTCCAGCGCCGTCTTGGCGTTGGTCAGCAGTTCTGCGGTGTCAACGGCCTCGGTGCTCATGGTTCTCCGGTCTGTCGGGCTGGCTCCGCAACGGCATCCCGCGCTGCCCCGAACCGCCGATCACGCCGGGCATACTCCAGGCACGCCTGCCACAGGTGGGTGCGGTCGAAATCAGGGAACAGGGTGTCTTGGAACACCATCTCGGCATACACCGACTGCCACGGCAAGAAGTTCGACGTGCGCTGCTCGCCGGACGGTCGGAGGAAAAGGTCCACGTCGGGCATCTCCGGCTGGTAGAGGTACTTCGCCACGGTACGCTCGGTGACCTTCCTCGGGTCGATCCGGCCCGCCGCGGCCTCCTCCGCGATGCGGCGCACCGCATCGACGATCTCCGCCCGCCCACCGTAGTTGACGCACATGGTCATGTTCATCCTGGTGTTGAACCGGGTCCGCTCCTCGGCGATCCGCAGCTCCTTGATGACGCTGCGCCACAGCCGCGGCGCCCGGCCCGCCCAGCGGATGCGCACCCCGATCGAACCGAGGTAATCCACCTGCCTGCGGATGGTGTCCCGGTTGAAACCCATCAGGAAGCGCACTTCCTCCGGGCTGCGCTTCCAGTTCTCGGTGGAGAACGCATACACCGTCAGCCACTTGATGCCCAGCTCCACCGCGCCGCTGGCCACGTCGATCATCACGGCCTCGCCGCGCTTGTGCCCCTCGATGCGGGGCAGGCCGCGCTTGTTGGCCCACCGGCCGTTGCCGTCCATCACCAGCGCGACATGGCGGGGGATCAACTCCGGCGGGATCTCCGGCGGCCGGGCGCCGGACGGATGCGGATCCGGCTTCCGCGTTTCGCGAATGGGCTCCAACCGTGCCTTACCCCGCACGTTCTCAGCCTCCCGCTCTGCGTTCCACCAGCGGAAGCGAGCGTAGCTGACGTTCCAGATGCCACTGCAGGTGCGCGGCGACCAGGCCGCTCGCGTCACGCCGGGCCGACGGCTGGCAGCGTTCGGCGACCTCCCAGTCGCCGTGCAACAACGCACCGAGCAGCCGGATCACCTCCGGTGACGGCGACACGGCCCCCGCTGGGCGGCACCCGGCGCACACCACCCCGCCTGCCGGGACACTGAACGCACGATGCGGCCCCGGCTCCCCGCACCGGGCGCACTCGGTGATGGCGGGCGCCCAGCCGGCATACGCCATGGCACGCAGCAAGAACGCGTCGAGCACCAGCGACGGATCCCGCTCCCCCGCCGACAACGCCCGCAGCGCACCCGCCACCAGCAGATACAACCGGGTGGCAGGCTCGCGTTCCTCCGCCGCCAGCCGGTCGGCCGTCTCCACCACCGCGGCGGCCGCGGTGAAGCGCGGATAATCCGAGACGATGCCCTGCGCGAACGCATCGACGGTCTGCACCTGGGTGATGACATCGAGCGAGCGCCCGGGATAGAACTGCACGTCGACGTGACAGAACGGCTCCAGCCGTGCACCGAACCGCGACGTGGTACGCCGCACCCCGCGGGCGACCGCCCGAACCTTGCCGTTCCTGCGGGTCAGCAGCGTGATGATCCGGTCGGCCTCCCCCAGCTTGTGCACGCGCAGGACCACGCCGGTGTCACGGTAGAGGTTGGCCACCCCGTCATCATCCCACCACCCGCCGACGAGCCCGCCCGCCGACGCGCAGCATGCCACCCGCCGGTCAGAACCCGAGCTTGCGCAGCTGCTTCGGGTCGCGCTGCCAGTCCTTGGCCACCTTCACGTGCAGGTCGAGGTAGATCTTGGTGCCCAGCAGGCGCTCGATCTGCTTGCGCGCGGTGCTGCCGACCTCCCGCAGCCTGCTGCCGCCCCGGCCCAGGATGATCCCCTTCTGGCTCGGCCGCTCGACGTACAGCGCCGCGTAGACGTCGATCAGGTCGTCACGGCCTTCGCGCGGCAGCATCTCCTCGACCACCACCGCGATCGAGTGCGGCAGCTCGTCCCGCACCCCCTCCAGGGCCGCTTCCCGGATCAGCTCGGCCACCAGCGTCTGCTCCGGCTCGTCGGTCAGGTCGCCGTCCGGGTACAGCTGCGGCCCCTCCGGCAACCGTTCGATCAGCAGGTCGGCGAGCAGGTCCACCTGGAAGCCCTCGTGCGCCGACACCGGGATCAGCTCGGCGAAGTCCATCAGCTCCGCCATCGCCGCCAGCTGCTTGGCGATCTGCGGCGGCTTGACCAGGTCGGTCTTGGTGACGATGCCGATCACCGGGGTGTGCTTGGCCACCTTGCGCAGTTCCGCGGCGATGAACCGGTCACCGGGCCCGATCTTCTCGTTGGCCGGGATGCAGAACCCGACCACGTCCACCTCCGACCAGGTGGCGCGCACCACGTCGTTGAGCCGCTGGCCGAGCAGCGTGCGCGGCCGGTGCAGCCCCGGCGTGTCCACCACGACCAGCTGGGCGTCCGGGCGGTGCACGATGCCGCGAATGGCGTGGCGGGTGGTCTGCGGCTTGGTGGAGGTGATCGCCACCTTCTCGCCGACCAGCGCGTTCGTCAGGGTCGACTTGCCCGCGTTCGGCCTGCCGACGAAGCAGGCGAAACCCGACCGGTGCGGCTCGCTCATGGCGTCTTGTCCACCACGGTGCCGGACGGGTCGACCAGGTAGATCGGCGCGTCGGGGGTCAGATCGCGCACCGCGGACGCGGACGCGGCGGTGATCTCCGCGGACTCCCCCACGATCACCGCGGCTTCGATGCCGTCCGCGCCGCTGGACACCGCCGCGACGACCGCCGCCTGCAGCGCGGTGACCGACAGCGACGGCAGCTCGACGGTGGCCGCGGCGTAGGTGCGGCCGATGGTGTCCCGGACCGCCGCGCCCTCCGCGGCGCCGGTGCGCGCCCGCGCAGAGCGGGCCAGCGTCACCAGCTTGGCGTCCTCGGAATCCAGGTCGTCGATCGTGGTCGTCATGCACGCTCCGTTTCCGCCGGGGCCGTCGTGGCCGAGGATTCCCGCGCGGTCGGCTGGACCACGACGGTGGTGATACGCATCCTGCCACGATGGTCCTTGCCGCCTTCGGCGTGCAGCCGCAGGCCGTCGACTTCCGCTTCGGCCCCGGGCAACGGCACTCTCCCCAGCCGTTCGGCCAGCAGCCCGACCACGGTGTCCACGTCGTGGTCGGACAGGTCGATCCCGTACAGCTCCCCCAGGTCGTCCACGCCCAGTCTGGCGGACACCCGCACCGCGCCGTCCGCCAGGTGCTCGACCGGCGGCCGCTCGTCGGTGTCGGACTCGTCGGTGATCTCGCCGACGATCTCCTCCACGATGTCCTCCAACGTGACCAGACCCGCGGTGCCGCCGTACTCGTCGACCGCGATGGCCACGTGGTTGCGCGAGACCTGCATCTCCCGCAACAGGTCGTCCAGCGGTTTGGAGTCGGGGATGAACGACGCCGGGTTCATCACCTCCGACACCGGGCGGGAGCTGCCGCCCTCGGTCATGCTCGCCCGCACCAGGTCCTTGATGTTCACCACGCCGACCACGTCGTCGACGTTCTCCCCGATCACCGGAATCCGGCTGTAGCCGGTGCGCAGCGACAACGCCAGCGCCTGCCGCACGGTCTTGGTCCGCTCGATCCACACGATCTCGGTGCGCGGCACCATCACCTCACGGGCCAGCGTGTCCCCCAGCTCGAACACCGAGTGGATCATCGCCCGCTCGGAGTCCTCCACCACGCCGCGTTCCCTGGCCAGGTCGACGATCTCGCGCACCTCGATCTCGCTGGTGAACGGCCCCTCCCGGAATCCGCCGCCGGGCACGATCGCGTTGCCCAGCCAGATGAGCAGCCTGCTCAGCGGGCCGAGCAGGAAGCCAAGCAGCCGCACCAGGCCGGCCAGCGCGGAGCCCACCCCGTACGGGTGCTGACGGGCGATGGTGCGCGGCCCGACACCGACCAGCACGTAGCTGATCACCAGCATCACCGCCGCGGCGACCAGCACGGCCAGCCACTCCGACTCGATCCAGCGCAGCAGCACCACGGTGACCAGCACCGTGGCGGTCAGCTCACAGCCGAGCCGGAGCAACAGCAGCAGGTTGATGTGCCTGGTCCGGTCCTCGACCACCGCGGCGAGCTGACGGGCGCCGCTGCGCCCGGCCCGGACCATGCCCGCGACCCTGGCCTTGGAGACCACACTGACGGCCGAGTCCGCGGCGGCGAACACGCCTGCGAGCAGGATCAGCGCGCCTGCCACGACGAGCAACGCCGCTGACGAGGCCATCAGGGCTCCTGACGGCCCGATTCGTCGTCCAGCCCCACCACGCCGAGCAGCTTCTCGTCGGCGTCCCGCTGCACGCTGCGCCGCTTCGCCTCGGCCACTGCCCGCCGGTAGTCGGCCAGGATCTGGTTCTGCAGGCCGAACATCTCCCGCTCCTCGTCCGGCTCCGCGTGGTCGTAACCCAGCAGGTGCAGCACGCCGTGCACGGTCAGCAAGTGCAGTTCGTCGGACAACGAGTGCCCGGCCTTGCGGGCCTGCTCCTTGGCGAACTCCGGGCACAACACGACGTCACCCAGCAGGGCGGGTGCCTCCGCCGGGGACGGCTCCGGGGCGTCCGGCCGCCGCGTGTCCAGCTCGTCCATCGGGAAGGCCATCACGTCGGTCGGCCCCGGCAGGTCCATCCACCTCCGGTGCAGGTCCTCCATCACCTCGAGGGTGACCAGCTGCACCGACAGTTCGGCCAGCGGGCTGACGCGCATGCGGTCCAGCGTGTAACGCGCGATGGAGACGATCGACTCCTCGTCCACCGCGATACCCGACTCGTTGGCCAGCTCGATACTCATGGTTCGTCCGTGTCTCCCACCGTCGGCACCGTCAGCGCCGACGGCGCCGCTCCGCCTGCTGCCGGCGGCCGACCTGCCACTTCTCGTAGGCGTCCACGATGCGGCCGACCAGCTGGTGCCGCACCACGTCGTCGCTGGTCAGCACCGAGAAGTGAACGTCATCGACGTCTTCCAGGATCTCCCGCACCACGCGCAGCCCGGACTCCTGGCCCCCCGGCAGGTCGGTCTGCGTGACGTCGCCGGTCACCACGATCTTCGAGCCGAAGCCCAGCCGGGTGAGGAACATCTTCATCTGTTCCGGCGTGGTGTTCTGCGCCTCGTCCAGGATGATGAACGCGTCGTTGAGCGTGCGGCCGCGCATGTAGGCCAGCGGCGCGATCTCGATCGTGCCCGCCTGGATCAGCCCGGGGATGGAATCCGGGTCGACCATGTCGTGCAACGCGTCGTACAGCGGCCGCAGGTACGGGTCGATCTTCTCGTAGAGCGTGCCGGGCAGGAAGCCGAGCCGCTCCCCCGCCTCCACCGCGGGCCTGGTCAGGATGATCCGGTTGACGTCCTTGGCCTGCAGCGCCTGCACCGCCTTGGCCATCGCCAGATACGTCTTGCCGGTCCCCGCCGGGCCGATGCCGAACACCACCGTGTGCGCGTCGATGGCGTCGACGTAACGCTTCTGGTTCAGCGTCTTCGGTCGGATGGTGCGGCCGCGCCGAGACAGGATGTTGATGCTGAGCACCTCGGCGGGCGACTCGTCCTCGGACACGCCGTTGGCCAGCATGCCCACGGTGCGACGCACCACGTCCGGCCCGACCTGCTGACCTTTGCCTGCCAGCTCGACCAGCTCACTGAACACTCGCTCGGCGAACGCCACGTCCGCCGCGCTGCCAGTGAGGGTGACCTCGTTGCCGCGCACGTGCACGTCCGCGGCAAGGTACTCCTCCATGGCGATGAGGTTCTCGTCGGCGGAACCAAGCAGGTTGAGAGCGATCGCAGCGGGTATCGGGAACCGGGACTGCGCTGGTGACGAGGATCTGGGAACGCCTTCTGCGGTTTCGGCCACGTGGCCTCTGGCCTGCCTTCTTCTGCTGCTCGACGGACGGGTTGGTGGCACCGATGCTAACGAATTTCTCCCCGGGTGCGCAGCTCACTTTCCCCCGGGACGTCCGAACAGGCCCAGCGGCTCGCCTCCCAGCACGTGCGCGTGCACGTGGAAAACCGTCTGGCCGGCGTCCGGGCCGGTGTTGAAAACGACCCGGTAGCCGCTGTCGGCGATGCCCTCCAGCTCGGCGACCTTGCGGGCGGTGGCCAGCACGTCGGCCAGCAGCTGCGGCTCGGCGGCCAGCTCGCCGACGTTGCGGTAGCGCTTCTTCGGCACCACCAGCACGTGCACCCGGGCCTGCGGATTGATGTCGCGGAAGGCCAGCGTGGTGTCCGTCTCGTGCACGATGTCGGCCGGGATCTCCCTGGCGATGATGCGCTCGAAAAGCGTCTCGCTGTCGCTCATGCCGATCAGACTACGAGCCACCCGCCGCATGCCGACGACCGGTCAGCCGTCTCCCGCGACCGCGCACAGCGCGACCCGCGCAAGGGCGAGGACACGATGCGCGCGACGATCGCCGGCATGCTGCGCCGCCCTGGTGGAACGGCCAGCTGAGAGGGAGAACGACAACGCTGGGAAGAGGCCGCGGGGCGGTGGAACCTGGGGGTCGCTCCACCGCCTCCCGCGGCGCCGCCGGACCGAGGGGGGAGGTGTCCGGCGGAGTCTTCTGTTCGCGGGGTCAGCGACCGGTGACTCCCGCAACCTCAATTTTAAGCACCGTTAGCCTGCGGTCGCCATAGCTGAAGGGCAATTCGTCACCGAAGGCCCGTTCTGGGCGGTTCCGGCGCCGGTCACCTCCAGCGCTTGGTCAGCGTCGCCGCCGCGCTCACCGCGACCGCCCCCGCGGTCGACGTGCGCAGCACATACGGCCCGAGGCGGGCTTCCACGGCCCCCGCGGACGCCAGTGCGGCGCGCTCCTCGGGCGTGATGCCCCCTTCCGGACCGACGACCAGCAGGACCTCGCCCCGCTCCGGCCAGGGCAGGTCGGCGAAGGCCCGCTCGGCATCGCCCTCCAACACCACGGTCAGCGCGGCCGAGGACGCCAGGCCGAGCAGTTCGCGCGTGGTGACCGGTTCGGCCACGTGCAGCAGCCGCGGCCGCCTGGCCTGCTTGGTGGCCGCCCGCGCCACGGATCGCCACTTGGCCAGCGCCTTGGCACCGCGCGGCCCCTCGTCCCACCGCGCCACGCAGCGGGCCGCGCGCCACGGAATCACCGCGTCCGCACCGACCTGGGCGGCCTGCTCGACCGCGAGCTCCCCGCGGTCCCCTTTCGCCAGGGCCTGCACCACCGTGAAACGCAGCGCGGGTTCCGGCTCCACCCATCGCCGGCGCACGATCACCGTCACGACGGCGTCGCGGCCGGGGCGAACGGCCGCGACCGTGCCCTCCGCCACGGCGCCCGCGCCGTCACCGACCAGAACGGCCTCGCCCGGCTTGAGCCGCAGCACCGAAGCACCGTGATGGGCCTCGTCGCCGGTCAGCGTCAGCTCCGCGCCGTCCGCGGGCTCGCCAAGCTCCTCGACGAGGAACAGCGGTGGGGTCATGGGACACGGCGCCTTCAGCGCTTGGCACGCAGGCGGGAGAACAGGCCGCCCGACTTGGCGCCGTTGGAGGTCAGCGACGGCGCCTCCTCGCCGCGCAGCTGAGCCAGCTGCTGCAGCAGCCTGCGCTGCTGCTCGTCCAGTTTCGTCGGCACCTCGACGTCGATGTGCACGTGCAGGTCGCCACGCCCGTCGGACTGCCCGGAGGAACGCAGCTTCGGCATGCCGAGACCGGGAACGACCACCTCGGTGTCCGGCTGCGTGCCCGGGTCCAGGCGCAGCTCGTGCACCCCGTCGACCAGCGTCTCCATCGGCACCGTGGCGCCCAGCGCCGCCGTGGTCATCGGAATGCGCACGTGGCAGTGCAGGTCGTGGCCCTGCCGGACGAACACGTCGTGCGGCGCTTCGTCCACCTCCACGTACAGATCGCCCGCCGGGCCGCCGCCCGGACCGACCTCACCCTGCCCCGCCAGGCGGATGCGCATGCCGTCGCCGACCCCGGCGGGAATCTTCGCGGTGACCGTCCGGCGAGCGCGCACCCGCCCGTCGCCGCCGCACTTGCCGCACGGGTCGGCGATGATCTCGCCGTAGCCCTGGCAGACCGGACACGTCCTGGTGGTCATCACCTGGCCGAGGAACGACCGCTGCACCGTCTGGATCTCACCGCGGCCGTCGCAGGTGTCGCAGGTCACGGTCTGCGAGCCGGACCGGCTGCCCGAGCCCTTGCACTCGTCGCACAGCACCGCGGTGTCCACCGCGATCTCCTTGGTGACACCGGTGGCGCACTCCTCCAGCGTCAAGGTGATCCGGATGAGGGCATCGGAGCCCGGCTGCACCCGGCTGCGCGGGCCGCGACCGGTCGCCGCCCCACCGGTGCCGAAGAAGGCGTCCATGATGTCGCTCAGGCCGCCGAACCCGGCGAACGGGTCGCGCATGCCCGCGCGGGCGCTCGCGCCGTTGTCCAGCGGGTCACCACCGAGGTCGACGATCTTGCGCTTCTGCGGGTCGGACAGGACCTCGTAAGCCTGGGTGACCTCGGCGAAGCGGTGCTGGGCGTCCTCCGACGGGTTGACGTCCGGATGCAGCTCGCGGGCCAGCTTGCGGTAGGCCCGCTTGATCTCCTGCTCCGTAGCGTTCTTGGACACCCCGAGGATGCCGTAGTAGTCCTTCGCCACCGTGCTCCCTAACGCCTCTGCTCAGCGCCGCTACCCAGCTTCGCGCATCCCGCTGCTCACCGGCCGGAGAGGATCTGGCCGACGTAGTTGGCCACGGCACGCACCGCGGCGATGGTGTTCGGGTAGTCCATCCGCGTCGGGCCGACCACCCCCATGCCGCCGAACAACGTGTCCCCGGTGCCGTACCCGATCGACACCACGGACGTGGTGCGCATCTGCTCGTCTTCATTTTCCTCGCCGATACGCACGTTCAGCACACCGGGTCCGCGCACCGCGGCCAGCAGCTTGAGGACCACCACCTGCTCCTCCAGCGCCTCCAGCACCTGGCGCAACGAGCCGGGGAAGTCCGAGACGTTCCTGGTCAGGTTGGCCGTGCCGCCCAGCACCAGCCGCTCCTCCGGGTGCTCGACCAGCGACTCGATCAGCACCGTGGCGATCCGGGTCATGTGCTCGCGGATCTCCGGGCGCACCCGGTCCGGCAGGCCGGAGACCGTGGACGCGGCGTCCGCCAGCTTCTGCCCCACCAGCGACTCGTTCAGCTCGTTGCGCATCGCGGCGATGTCGTCGTCGCTGATCACGTCGCCCAGCTCGACCGTGCGCTGGTCCACGCGGCCGACGCTGGTGATCAGCACCAGCATGAGCCGGGCGGGGGTGAGCGGGACGACCTCGACGTGCCGGACGGTGGAGTTGGTCAGCATCGGGTACTGGATCACCGCGACCTGCCGGGTCAGCTGGGCCAGCAACCGCACGGAGCGGCGCAGCACGTCCTCGAGGTCGACGGCGCCGTCCAGGAACTGTTTGATGGCGCGGCGCTCGGCCGCGCTGAGCGGCTTGACCTCCGACAGCCGGTCGACGAAGACCCGGTAGCCCTTGTCGGTGGGGATGCGCCCGGCGCTGGTGTGTGGCTGGGTGATGTAGCCCTCCTCTTCCAGGACGGCCATGTCGTTGCGCACCGTCGCGCTCGACACGCCGAGATTGTGCCTGTCCACCAGGGCCTTCGACCCCACCGGCTCCTGAGTGGCCACATAGTCGGCGATGATTGCCCGCAACACCGCGAACCGACGATCCTCGGCGTGGCCCACGGACACCTCCTCCGGCTCGGAACCACCCAGCGACCAGACACCTTCAGTTTACGGCCAATTCGACGCGGTACTGTTGCTTGTGCTAACGACCGGCAGGCACACCGTACCCGCAAACGGGTGATGCTCGCCCCGGCCGGGCACACTCAGCGCCGTGTCGTCCGCCGTGGTTCCCCTCAACATAACGCTCGTTGTCGTCCTGGTGATCCTGGCCACCGTCGCGGCGGTGGTCACCGCGGCAGGCGGGCTCGGGCCCGCCAGGGCCCCGCTGCTGGCAGGCGTGCGCGCGGCCGGGCAGCTGGCCGCCGTCTCCGGGGTCATCACGTTCCTGCTCACCACCGGCTGGTGGGCGGTGTTCGTGGTGATCATGCTCGTGGCCGCCACGGTGACCGCTTCCCGCCGCATCACCAGGACCTTCACCGCGTTCTGGCTGGCCGTGCCCATCGTGTGCGGGGTCGCCCCGGTGCTCACGCTGACACTGGCCACCCGCCTGGTCCCGCTGTCCGGCATCGCGGTCATCCCCATCGCAGGCATCCTCATCGGCAACGCGATGACCGCGACGACGCTGGCCGGGCGGCGGGCACTGGACGAGCTCGAGGCCCGGCGCGGGGAGTACGAAGCAGCGCTGGCGCTCGGCTTCATGCCCCGGGGCGCCGCACTGGAAGTGGCCAGGCAGCCTGCCGCGGAAGCGCTGATCCCGTCGCTGGACCAGACGCGCACCGTCGGCCTGGTCACGTTGCCCGGCGCCTACGTCGGCGTCCTGCTCGGCGGCGCGAGCCCGGCGGACGCCGGCGCCGCGCAGCTGCTCGTGCTGATCGGCGTCCTGGCGGTCCAGGCCATCGCGGTGCTGATCACCGTCGAGCTGATCGCCCGCGGCATGGTCAGCCGATCATGACCCGGACACGACGTCGCGGTCCGCAGGGTGCCACGCCGTGCCAGACTCGGTGCGCGTGAGCATCAAGGGCCTGCTGTGCACCGCAGCGGTGCTGGTGGCTGCGTCCGTCACGCTGACCGGGTGCGCCCTCTTCTCGTCCGAACCGGTCTCGGCGACATGCGCCAACGGCGTGTCGCTGTACTTCGCCGACGACAAGTCCATGCGGACGGCCGCGCAGCGGCTCCGCGAGGACGATCGGGTCGGCGACGTGCGCACCGAGACGCAGGAACAGATGCTCCGCCGGCTGGTGCGTTCCTTCCCCGAGCTGGCCGACGGCATGCGGGACCAGACCAGCAGCGAAGCACCGGCGGTGGCAGCCGTCCACGTCGCTGCGGTCGATGCGCCCAAGGGCGAGCTGGCGAGCGTGCTCGGCGACGAGTTCGCCGACGCGCTGGCCGTCGAGCCGGTGACGTGCGTCAAGGGAGACGAGCGCACAGCAGCGATTCTCTCCCTGTCGCAGTCGGTGAACTGCCGGAATTCCGTGCTGGTGTACTTCGGTACCGATGCGGCCATGACCGCCGCCGCCAGCGCGTTGCGCAACGACCACCGGGCAACTTCGGTGGTGGAGACGACCCGCGAGGAGGCATTTCGGCGCGCCAAGGAGCAGTTCGCCGACCAGCCCGAGCTCGTCGCGTCGCTCCAGCCCGACGACATGTCCCCCTTCGTCGAGGTCACCGCGGCAAACTCGGTCGACGCCCGGCAGCTGGCCGCCGAACTGCAGGCGAAGCTGCCCGACGTGGAGGATGCCCGGGTCGGCATGTGCATCGCGCTGCCGCATCCGGTGGCCGGGCCGTGATCCGGGTCAGCCGGCCAGCCTGCGGACCACGCCGTCGGCCAGCAACCGCCCGCGCCGGGTCAGCACCGCCTTTCCGGCAGCCCACTCCCCCGGTTCGAGCAGGCCGTCCCGGACCGCGTCTTCGGCGGCGCGGCGGCCGGCGTCGTCGAGTGCGTCTCGCGGCAACCCGCGGGCCAGCCGCAGTTCGAGCATGACCCGCTCGAGGTAGCGGTCCTCATCGGTCAGCAGCTCGCGGCCGGCAGCGGGTGAATCACCCGCACGCAACCGCTCCGCGTAACGGGCGGGGTGCTTGACGTTCCACCAGCGGACCCCGCCGACGTGGCTGTGCGCCCCGGGCCCGGCGCCCCACCAGTCGCCGCCCAGCCAGTAGCCCAGGTTGTGGCGGCACTCCGCATCGGCGGATCGCGCCCAGTTCGACACCTCGTACCAGGAGAACCCGCATCCGGTGAGGTAGTCGTCGACCATCTCGTAGTAGCCGGCCAGCACGTCGTCGTCCGGCGCGGGGATCACGCCCGAGCGGACCTTGCGCGCCATCGCCGTGCCGTCCTCGACGATCAGCGCGTACGCCGACACGTGGTCCACACCGTCGGCGATGACTTCGCCGACGGCCTCCAGCGACGCGCGCAGGTCTTCCGGCCGCTCCCCCGGCGTCCCGTAGATGAGGTCCACGTTGACGTGCTCGAATCCGGCGTCGAGCGCCTCGCGAGCGGCGGCGAGCGGCCGCCCAGGGGTGTGCACTCGGTCGAGCACCCGCAACACGTGCGGCACAGCGGACTGCATGCCCAGCGAGACCCGGGTGTAGCCGGCCTCGAGGAGCCCGGCGAAGAACTCCGGCGACGTCGATTCGGGATTCGCCTCGGTCGTGACTTCCGCACCACGGGCAAGACCGAACGCGTCCCGCACGGCCGCCAGCACATCGGCCAGGCCCTGGGCTCCCAACAGCGACGGAGTACCGCCGCCGACGAACACCGTTTCCGCACGCGGAACGCTGCCCAGCACTGTCGCCGCGAGATCCAGCTCTCGCCGCAACCCCTCCAACCACGACTGCGGCGACGCCGACGTGCCCAGCTCACCGGGTGTGTAGGTGTTGAAGTCGCAGTAGCCGCACCGGGTGGCGCAGAACGGCACGTGCACGTAGACGCCGAACGGCCGCTCGCCCAACGACCGCAGCGCTGCGGCGGGTAGCGATCCGTCGCGGGGAGCGGGTTCACCGTCGGGCAATGCAGGCACCCATCCAGTGTCTCCCCACCACGTCGCCGCCGCCCACGGCGGGGCGGGAGGCGGCCGACGACGACCGCACGATTTGGCCGAAAGTTCATCTCACGATCTGAACGACATAGATCAGCAGGTGGACGGCTGGCACTCTGACCCGCATGACGTCAGCCACCGTTCTCCTCGTCAGCCGGCTGCACGTCGACCTTCTCCGGGTGGCCAGCGCACTGTGCCGTCCGGGCTGCTGACTCATCCGCGATCCGTTCCCGACCGCACGCTGCGCACTGGCGCGCCGCCATGTCCACCCGGAGGAATGACGTTGACCACACCTGCCAGAACACGCCCGCGCAAAGGGCGTGGCGAAGGTCAATGGGCCCTCGGCTACCGCGAGCCGCTGAACAAGAACGAACAGACCAAGAAGGACGACAACCCGCTCAACGTGCGCGCCCGCATCGAGAACATCTACGCGCACGTCGGGTTCGACGGCATCGACCCCAGCGACCTGCGCGGGCGTTTCCGCTGGTACGGCCTCTACACCCAGCGCAAGCCCGGCATCGACGGCGGCCGCACGGCCACGCTCGAGCCGGAGGAGCTGGACGACAAGTACTTCATGATGCGCGTGCGCATCGACGGCGGCGCGCTCACCACCGAGCAGTTGCGGGTCATCGGCGAGGTGTCCCAGGCCTACGCCCGCGACACCGCCGACATCACCGACCGGCAGAACGTCCAGTACCACTGGGTCCGCATCGAGGACGTGCCTGCCATCTGGCAGCGGCTGGAGTCGGTCGGGCTGATCACCACGGAAGCCTGCGGCGACTGCCCGCGGGTGATCCTCGGCTCGCCGGTGGCCGGCATCGCCGCGGACGAGGTGATCGACCCGACCCCGGCCATCGCCGAGATCCGGCGCCGCTACGTCGGCGACCCCGAGCTGGCCAACCTGCCGCGCAAGTTCAAGACGGCCATCTCCGGCCTGCAAGACGTGGCGCACGAGATCCACGACGTCGCGTTCGTGGGGGTGGAGCATCCCCAGCACGGGCCGGGCTTCGACGTCTGGGTCGGCGGCGGTCTGTCCACCAACCCGATGCTGGCCACCCGGCTGGGCGCCTGGGTTCCGCCGGCGGAGGTCGGGGAGGTCTGGGCGGGTGTCACCAGCATCTTCCGCGACTACGGCTACCGCAGGCTGCGGCACCGCGCCCGGCTGAAGTTCCTGGTCAAGGACTGGGGGCCGGAGCGGTTCCGCGAGGTACTGGAGAACGAGTACCTCGGCCGCAAGCTCGTCGACGGGCCCGCGCCGCCGGTGCCCGAGACCCAGGTCGACCACGTCGGGGTGCACGCCCAGAAGGACGGCAAGTTCTACGTGGGTGCCTCGCCGATCGCCGGCCGGGTGTCCGGCAGCACGCTGATCGCCGTCGCCAAGGCCGCCGAGCGGGCAGGCTCCCGCCGGGTGCGGCTGACGCCGCTGCAGAAGCTGCTGGTGCTCGACGTGGCCGAGTCCGAGGTGGCGGCGCTGCAGCGGGATCTGGCCGACGTGGGCCTGGAGACCGAGCCGAGCCCGTGGCGGCGCGGCGTGATGGCCTGCACCGGGATCGAATACTGCAAGCTGGCCATCGTCGAGACCAAGGCCAGGGCCAGGGACCTGGTCGCCGACCTGGAGAAGCGCCTGGCGGACGTCACCGACGGGCTGACCGCGCCGCTGTCGATCCACCTCAACGGCTGTCCCAACTCGTGCGCCCGGATCCAGACCGCCGACATCGGGCTGAAGGGCCAGATCGTCACCGATGCCGACGGCAACCAGGTCGAGGGGTTCCAGGTGCACCTGGGCGGCGGGCTCGGCATGGACGCCGGGTTCGGCCGCAAGCTGCGCGCGCACAAGGTCACCAGCGCCGAGCTCGGTGACTACGTCGAGCGCGTGGTGCGCAAGTTCGTCGAACAACGCGAAGACGGCGAGCGGTTCGCCCAATGGGTGGCCCGCGCCGAGGAGGCCGACCTGCGATGAGCGAACGAGCGACTCCGTTCTACTGCCCGTACTGCGCGAACGAGGACCTGCGGCCGCACGTGGACGAGGCCACCGGGTCGCACGCCGCCTGGCTGTGCACCGGATGCCGCCGGGTCTTCCGGCTCAAGATGCTCGGGTTGAACTTCGCCGCCGCCTCCGAGGTGGTGCGGCGATGACCACCTCGACGAGGCAGCAGCACCGCGCGCTGGCCGAGCGCGCCGAGGCAGAGCTCGCCGACGCGACCGCGATCGAGGCGCTGACCTGGGCGGTCGAGCAGTTCGGCGACCGGCTGATCGTGGCGTCCAACATGCAGGACGCGGTGCTGATCGACCTGGCGACCAAGGTCAAGCCGGACATCGACGTGCTGTTCTTGGACACCGGCTACCACTTCGCCGAAACCCTCGGTGTGCGGGACGCGGTCGCCACCGTCTACCCGCAGGTGCGCATCGTCGACGCACAGGCCGAGCAGTCGGTGGCCGAGCAGGAAGCCGAGTTCGGCGAGCTGTACCGGACCGAACCCGACCGCTGCTGCCACCTGCGCAAGGTGGTGCCGCTGCGGCGCACGCTGGCCGGCTACGACGCCTGGGTGACCGGCGTCCGCCGGGTCGACGCGCCGACCAGGGCGAACACCCCGATCGTGCACTGGGACGAGCGGAACGGCCTGGTCAAGATCAACCCGATCGCGGCCTGGTCGGACGAGGAGTTCGACGACTACCTGCGCACCAACGGCATCCTGCAGAACCCCCTGGTGTCCGTGGGCTATCTGTCCATCGGCTGTGCCCCGTGCACGTCGAAGGTCGCCCCCGGCGCCGACCCGCGCAGCGGCCGCTGGGCGGGACACGCCAAGACCGAATGCGGCTTGCACGGATAGGGAGAACCATGACCGCAGTCGTATCCCGATCACGTCCCGCCGGCGACGTCGGCGTTCCGGCCGTCGGCGACCACCTGACGGCCCTGGAGTCCGAGGCCATCCACATCATCCGCGAGGTGGCCGGGGAGTTCGACCGCCCGGTGATCCTGTTCTCCGGCGGCAAGGACTCCACCCTGCTGCTGCACCTGGTCGTCAAGGCGTTCTGGCCCGCGCCGGTGCCGTTCCCGTTGCTGCACGTCGACACCGGGCACAACTTCCCCGAAGTGCTCCAGTTCCGGGACAAGATGGTCGCCAAGCACAACCTGCGGCTGATCGTGGCCGAGGTGCAGCGGTGGATCGACGAGGGCAAGGTGGCCGAACGGCCGGACGGCACCCGCAACCCGCTGCAGACCGTCCCGCTGCTCGACACCATCGCCGAGCACCGTTTCGACGCCGTCTTCGGCGGCGGCCGCCGGGACGAGGAGCGGGCCCGGGCCAAGGAGCGGATCTTCAGCCTGCGCAACGCGTTCGGGCAGTGGGAGCCGCGCAGGCAGCGGCCCGAGCTGTGGAACCTCTACAACGGCAGGCACCGGCCGGGCGAGCACGTGCGGGTGTTCCCACTGTCCAACTGGACCGAGCTCGACGTGTGGCACTACATCGCCAGGGAGAACATCGAGCTGCCGTCGATCTACTACGCCCACGAGCGCGAAGTCTTCCGACGTGACGGCATGTGGCTGACCGCCGGCCCGTGGGGCGGGCCGCGCGAGGGCGAACAGGTCGTCCGCAAGATGGTGCGCTACCGCACGGTCGGCGACGGCTCGTGCACCGGTGCCGTGGAATCGCACGCCACCACCGTCGAGGACGTCATCGCGGAAGTGACCGCCTCCCGGCTCACCGAGCGGGGCGCCACCAGGGCCGACGACCGGCTGTCCGAGGCCGCGATGGAGGACCGCAAACGCGAGGGGTATTTCTGATCGTGAGTTCGTTGTTACGGCTGGCGACCGCGGGATCGGTCGACGACGGCAAGTCCACCCTGGTCGGACGGCTGCTGTACGACACCAAGTCGGTTTTGGCGGACCAGCTGGACGCGGTCACCCGCGCCTCGGTCGATCGCGGGCTGTCCACCCCGGATCTGTCCCTGCTGGTCGACGGGCTGCGCAGTGAACGCGAGCAAGGCATCACCATCGACGTGGCGTACCGCTACTTCGCCACGCCGAAGCGGAAGTTCGTGCTCGCGGACACCCCGGGCCACGTGCAGTACACCAGGAACACGGTCACCGGCGCCTCGACCGCGCACCTGGCGGTGCTGCTGGTCGACGCGCGCAACGGCGTCATCGAGCAAACCCGCAGGCACGCTGCGGTGCTGGCGCTGCTCGGCGTGCGGCGGCTGGTGCTCGCGGTGAACAAGATCGACCTGGTCGGCTACGACGAGGCGAGGTTCACCGCCATCGCCGACGAGTTCACCGCGCACGCGGTCGCGCTCGGCTACTCGCCCGAGGAGGTGCAGGCCATCCCGGTGTCCGCACTGCACGGGGACAACGTGGTGCAGAAGTCGGGCCGCACCCCCTGGTACCGCGGCCCAGCGTTGCTGGAGCACCTGGAGACCGTGCCGGTGGCCGACGACCCGCACGACGAGCCGCTGCGCTTCCCGGTGCAGTACGTCATCCGCCCGCGAACGGCGGAGCATCCGGACTATCGCGGCTACGCGGGACAGATCGCGTCGGGCACCATCCGGCCGGGGGACGAGGTTCTGGTGCTGCCCAGTGGCCTGCGCTCCCGCGTGGAACGGATCGACACGGCCGACGGCCCGCTGGACGAGGCGAGCGCCGGGCGATCGGTGACCCTGGTGCTGGCCGACGACCTGGACGTCGCACGGGGCGATCTGATCGCGGCGGTCGACGCCCCTCCCCGGGTGACCGGCGAACTGTCCGCCGCGCTGTGCTGGCTGGCCGAGAAGCCGCTCACTCCGGGCGCTCGGGTGCTGGTGAAGCACGGCACCAAGACCGTGCAAGCGCTCGTGGAGCGGCTTGACGCCCGGTTCGACGAGCAGCGACTGGCGACGATCGAAGCGCCGGAGACGTTGCGGCTCAACGACATCGGCCAGGTGGCGGTCCGCACCGCGGAGCCGCTTCCGGTGGACGACTACACCACCGCGCACCGTAACGGCGCGTTCCTGGTGATCGATCCGCCGACGGGCGACACGCTCGCCGCCGGCCTGATCGGCGCGCCGCTGCCGTCGCTCGGGGTCGGCCGGTGACCGCACCACTGCTGCTCGTCGCGCACGGCAGCCGCGATCCCCGGTCGGCAGCCACCGTGCGGCGGCTCGCCGCGGTGGTCGGTGAGCGCGCGCCTGGTCTTGTCGTTCGCGTCGCGTTTCTCGACTTGAGCGAGCCGTCGGTCCCGGACGCCCTCGCCGAGCTGCACGGCCAGGGGCATCGGTCGGTGATCGTGGTGCCCCTGCTGCTCGGCTCGGCCTACCACGCGCGCGTCGACCTCCCCGCGCTGATCGCCGAAGCCCACGAACGCTGCCCAGGCCTGGCGGTCACGGTGTCGGATGTGCTGGGGCCCGATCCCGTGCTGCAGTCGCTCGCCGCGCTGCGCGCTGCCGAACAGCTCGACGCCGACGAGACGGCCGGGGTGGTGCTGACCGGTGTCGGCTCCAGCGACGCGAAGGCGAACGCCGCCGTGGCCGGGATCGCCGCGGCTTGGCGGGGCCAAGGCCGGTTCGCCCACGTCACGCACGCGTTCGCGACCTGCCGACCGTCGGTGGAGTCCGCCGTGGCCCGCCTGCGGACGGCGGGAGCGTCCCGGATCGTGCTGGCGCCGTGGTTCCTCGCCCCCGGGCTGCTGCTGGACCGGGCCGCCGGCGAAGCCAGGCGCGTGGCCGACGACGTGCGAGTCGCCGCCCCCCTCGGTGCGCACCCGAGCGTCGCCGAGGTCGTGCTCGCCCGCTACACCTCACCCGTTCCGGTGGCCGCTGCCGCGTGAATCGTTCCCCGACCACGAGGTGGATTCTCCGCGGCCCGGCCGGCGAGCGCGCAGGTGCAGCATGCCTGGCGGAACGGTCCAGCTCAGCCCATACCGCCCAATCGGACGAAACGAGCTGCTACTTTCGTTGCGTGTTCTCCGAGGCCGTCGTTCAGCGTCAAGCCCGCGTGTACCAGGCGCTTCCCGAGTACCAGCGACGCTTGCGGCTGCTCGACCCCAAACCGTCGGACGCGGTGGCGGAGCTGGACCTGACCGGTTACGAGTACCAGGTCTGCTCCCAGAACGGGGAAGATGGGGTGCTGGTGGAAATTTTCCGCCGCATCGGTGTCGAGGACGGCTGGTTCGTGGAGTTCGGCGTGGAGACCGGCATGGAGGGCAACTGCGTGGCGCTCGCCGACATCGCGGGCTGGCGCGGTCTGTTCATGGAGGCGAACCCCGACACCTACCACCACCTGCACCACAAGTACCTGTGGTCGGACCGGGTCACCACGCTGCACGCCGCGGTGACCCCGGAGAACGTGCAGGAGCTGTTCGCGCAAGCCGGGGTGCCCCGCCGCCCCGACGTGCTGTCGATCGACATCGACGGCAACGACTACTGGGTCTGGCGGGCGATCGACGCCTACACGCCCCGCGTGGTGGTGATCGAGTACAACTCCGGTCTCGACCCGGACCAACGCCTGGTGCAACCACCGGACACGCCCGGCTGGGACGGCACCGACTTCTTCGGTGCGTCGCTGGGGGCGCTGATCGACCTGGCCGCACGGAAGGGGTACCGACTGGTTCACTGTGAGCTGGCAGGGGTCAATGCGTTCTTCGTCCACACCGACGAGGCCGGCGCGTTCCTCGCGCCGGAGGACGTCCGGCGCCGCGGCCCGAACTACTTCCTCGGCGCGTTCGGTCACCCACCCGGTGACGCGAACCGCCGCTACCAGGCGGTCTAGGTCGACGACGGTGCGGATCTGGGACGCCCCCACCGAAGTGTTCGGCGTGGTGAAGGCCACGCCGGAGAAGTCCCGCATTGCCTTCATCGACATCGGCCGCACGGTGGCCGCCCTGGTGGTGTTCTACACCCACGTCGCCAACCAGTTCGTCGCCGCCCGGTACGGCGGCAGCGCGGTCACCGACGGCTTCACCGCGTTGTTCGAGACCCCGCTCAACCTCTCCTCGGAGGGCATCGGGCAGATATCGATCTACTTCTTCTTCCTGGTCAGCGGCTTCGTGGTGACGCCGATCGCGCTGCAGCTGGGCGCCCGCAGGTTCGGCGTCAACCGGTTCTTCCGCATCTACCCGATGAACGTGCTGGCCGTGCTGCTGGCGGCGGGCGGGATCGCGCTCGGCCTGTCGGTGCTCAGCGCAGGCCACAAGCAGGACATCACCCCGGGCACGCTGGTGGCCAACCTCACCCTGGCCAACTTCTCCCTCAAGCCGTTCTGGGCGATGGTCGGGGTGGCCTGGACGCTGGCCGTCGAGGTGTTGTTCTACCTGCTGCTCATCGCGATGCTGCCGCTGCTGCGCCGGTGGGTCTGGGCAGCGATCTTCGTCGAGCTGGACATCGTGTTGATCCTGGTGCTGCTGCGCACCCCGCTCGGCGAGGACTTCGGCGGGTTCGCCTCCCAGTCGGCGTACCTGCTGCTGCCGATCATGGGGCAGATCATCTGGGCGGGCTGGCACGGCAAGATCCACCCGTGGCTGGCAGGCGGGTACCTGCTGGCCGCGTGGGGCCTGTTCGTCATGGCCACCAACCTCCGGCTGGACACCGACTACCTGCTGCGCCCGGCCCCCATCGTGTTCGCGGTGCTGGTGTTCTTAGTCGGCCTGGGCGCCGAGCCGCGGTTGAAGCAGCGCGCGTTCTGGACCGCGATGTCCGAACGCAGCTACTCGCTGTACCTGATGCACGGCCTGATCGCGTTGCCGCTGATGCACGCGGTCAGCGACGCGCTGCCGGTCTGGCTCTGCGTCGTGCTCGGTGTCGCCGCCACGTTCGCCGTGACCGAGCTGGCCTACCGGTACGTCGAGCGGCCCAGCCACAACCTGGGCCGGCGGCTGTCCCGGCGGAACGAGGACTCCCCGGCCGCGCCCAGGCCGCGGCTCGGCGCGCTGCTGAAGCGCAAGCGCCGTTCCGCAGACGACTCCTCCGAAGCCGAGGAGGACGAGGAAGACGACGAGCAGGACGCCGACGGCGCCGAGGAAGAGGACGCGCCTTCCCCGGACGAGGAACTGACCCGCCCGAGCATGCCCGCGGCACCGAGACGTGCCGCTGCCGAGGCCCGGACGGTGCACCGCGGGCGCCCGGCACCGGAGGTACGGCAGCGGCGGCTCCCCGCCGAGGAACCGGAACGCGGCGACGATCACCGCGAAGTACCCGCTCGCAACGGTCGCCCGCCGCGGCCGGCCGGCGAGCGAAGCGAACGGCAGGCATCGAACGGACAGCCCAGGCGGCCGGCTGCGAACGGACGTCGCGCTGCGCATGGTCCTGGCGACCGGCCTCCCACCCGGCCCGCACCCGGCGGCCCGCGCGAACGGCCGGCACCGCGCTGGCCGGGTGAGACGCCGGAGCAGTCGCAGGCTTCCCGGCCGATCCGCCGAGAGCGCGGTGTCCTGCCCGAGCCACGGCGGCAGCCGCCCCCGCGTCCCCGGCACCGGCGCGAGGAGCCGCCGAACGGCCACCGGACGGCGAACGGCCGCGTCCACCACGACGAGCCCGTGTGGCCGGTCGCGGGCAACGAAGCCGCGCCCAGGCGGTCCGCAGGCAACGGCGACGCGCGCAGCCGCAGGAACGGACCCGCACCGAGCCCAGACACCCGCAATCGGCCCGTCGGCGAGTCCGCTGGATCGAACGGTCGGCGTGCGCCGCTGGGGTCACCCGACCGCCGGGGCGCCGGACCGCGGGGCGCGGACAGGCCGCACGCGCGCTGACGGGCATGTGCCAGAGTGAGCGGCATGGCTGACGAACTCGTGCATTACCGGGCCGACCACGGCGTCGCGACCATCACGCTGGACTCCCCGCACAACCGCAACGCACTGAGCGCCCAGCTGCGCCGGGAGCTCGCCCAGGCGCTGACCACCGCATTGCAGGACGACGCGGTCCGCGTCATCGTACTGGACCACACCGGGCCGGTGTTCTGTGCAGGAATGGACCTCAAGGAGGCGCGTGGCGCCGGGGCCTCCGAGCAGGGCGTCAACGAGTTCCCCCAGCTGCTCAGCCGGATCATGACCAGCCCGAAGCCGGTGGTGGCCAAGCTGGCCGGACCGGCGCGCGCGGGCGGAGTCGGCCTGGTGGCGGCCGCGGACATCGCGGTGGCCGTCGACGACGCCACGTTCGCGTTCAGCGAGGTGCGGATCGGCGTGGTCCCCGCGGTGATCTCGGTGCCGGTGCTGCCGCGCCTGCTGCCGCGCGCCGCCCACGAGCTCTTCCTCACCGGCGCGCCGTTCGACGCCGCCCGGGCGGCGGAGATCGGGCTGATCAACGCGGCCGTGCCCCGGGACCAGCTGGACGCCACGGTCGACGGCTACGTGACAGCGCTCGCCGCCGGTGGGCCGAACGCGCTGGCCGCCACCAAGGAGTTGCTGCGGCGCAGGACGGGCGCAGCCGACGAGGAGGCGCTGAAGGCGGCCTTCGACGAGATGCTGGCGCTGTCCGCGCGGTTCTTCGCCTCCGCGGAGGGACAGGAGGGCATCCGGGCGTTCGCCGAGAAGCGCAAGCCGAACTGGGTGCCGGACCAGTCCTGAACAGCCTGCCCGGGACGCCACCAGGCCTGGCAGGCCGCCCTGCCCTAGGAATCCACCAGCTCGACGGTGAGCTGCCTGCTGTCGGCGCGCTCACCCGCGGGCCCGAGCGCACGCTGCGCGTCCGACAGCACCGATCGGATCGCCAGGTAGGCCCTGGGGTCGTTGTCGCCGAGCGTCGACGAGTTCACCCAGATCAGCACGTGCTCACCGGCGGGCAACCAGGACAGGTCGGTCAGGTAGTCGTAGAGGGCGTCCAGGTTCCGGCCGAACGACTCCGGGAATTCCATCGCGTCGGCGATCGCGTCCAACACTGCGAGCTTGTCCCGCAGACCGGCGCCACTGACGGTGTGCACATACGCGCCGCGAGCGGCGGCTTCACTGGCCACCTCGGCGTGTGTGCGCACTGCGGGCTCCTCGACCACGCTCACTCCCCTATCGGTCCGGGTCGACGACAACGAATGATCGGTAGTGATCCGGTGTGTAGTACAGCTCATCGCCCTCTCCGGTGACCAGTCTCCGGGCCCCACGATCGGGCGAGTTCGGGGTGGGCACCGTGTATTCGCGGTAGTACCCGTGCTCGCGCGCGGGCAGCAACCCTTCCCGGTTGCCGAACACGGTGCCGTCCTGGCGTTCCGGGAACGGGCCGCCCCGCTGGATCAGCCGCCACGTCTGCCGTGCTTCGGCCGGCAGTTCCGACAACGGGGTGATCGGCAGCCCGGACTCCGCCCCGGGAAGCTGGTCGGTGGCGGACCCACCCCACTGGTTCTGCGCCACCCAGCCTGCGCCCACCAACAGCAGCAAGCCGACCAGGGCAGCGGTGATCCGGCGGCGGTTGCGCCGCGGTGGTGCTTCCCGCATAGGGCCCGATCCTAGGCACGCGGGACGTCACGACGCCGACGCACCCGCCGCAGCCGGGCGGAGAGGTGGTCCACGCCGCGGTCCACTCCCCAGGCCACGACCAGGCACACCGGCACGACCACGGCCATGACCACCAGGAACTGCAGCGGGAACCACAGCTCGACAACCCACAGTTCGACCGCGTCCCACCAGGCGCTGAGTTTGTCGAGCATGTGGCGAACCCTACTCCTGTACCGGCCGAACGGCCGATACGGTGTGGTCATGTTCGCCGTATACGCCACAGAACCGCATCCCGACGACCCGCTGGCCGGCCTGGCCGTCGGCGAACGACCCGAGCCCGAGGCCCCGGAGGGCTGGGTCACCGTCGACGTCAAGGCCGCGAGCCTGAACATGCACGACGTGTGGACCCTGCGCGGGGTCGGGATCGGCAAGGACCAGTTCCCGATGATCCTGGGCTGCGACGGCGCGGGCACCCTGCCGGATGGCACCGAGGTGGTGCTGCACTCGGTGATCGGCGACCCGGCGTGGCGCGGCGACGAGACGCTGGACCCCAAGCGCACCCTGCTGACCGAGAAGTACCAGGGCACGTTCGCCGAGCGGGTGGTCGTCCCGGCGGCCAACGTGCTGCCGAAACCGGCCGGGATGAGCTGGGCTGAGGCGGCCGTGATGGGCACCGCGTGGCTCACCGCGTACCGGATGCTGTTCGTCAAGTCCGGCCTGCGGCCCGGACAGTCGATGCTGGTGCAGGGAGCGTCCGGTGGGGTCGCCACCGCGCTGATCCAGCTGGGCCGCGCCGCGGGCATGCGGGTGTACGCCACCGGGCGGACGGAGGCCAAGCGGGCGCTGGCCAAGGAGCTGGGTGCGCACGAGGCGCTGGAGCCCGGCGCCCGGCTGCCCGAACGGGTCGACGCGGTGTTCGAGACCGTCGGCAAGGCGACCTGGTCGCACTCGCTGAAGTCGCTCAAGCCCGGCGGCGTGGTGGTCGTCTCGGGGTCGACGAGCGGGCCGGACGCCAATGCCGAGCTGAACCGGGTGTTCTTCCTGCAACTGCGGGTGATCGGATCGACCATGGGCACCCGCGACGAGCTCGCCTCGCTGCTGGAGTTCGTGCAGCTGGCCGGGATCCGGCCGGCGATCGGGGCGGAGCTGCCGATGACCGAGGCTCCGCAGGCGTTCCGGCAGATGCTGGCGGGCGAGACGGCAGGCAAGATCGTGCTGACCCGCTGATCCGGGCCCGTCGCCGCTGCTTGCCGGACGCGCTCGTCGTGAGCCGTGCAGCCTGCCGGACGGCGGGGCCTTCGGCCCGCTCCGCCGCCGTGGCAATGGTGCCTGCCTGCGTCGAGCGCGGCGAGCTGCGCCGAGCGGTCTCGGCCTGACCGGGTCGGCGCTTGCGGCCGGTCAGGCCGTTCGGGCTCGTTGACCGCGGACCCTGGCGAGCTGATGCCTGAAGCGCAGGCGTAACAAGCCTCGGGGCCGGACGCAAGGCACCCCCACCGCGAGCGGGCCGAGCAGCCGCGCACCTCCGCCAGCTGAGCACACGGGCCACGAACCAGACCAACCTGTAGTGCCTTTTGTGTGCCGTCCCCACGGCGAACCCGGCCTGGGTGAAGGCGGTGTAGGCCGCGGGCGCTACCAGCGGAAACGCCGTTCGGCCGGACCGAACCCGGACCACGGCGACCCGGCATGAGCTGCGGCGATCCGAACCGATGCCGGTTTGTGATCGTCTTGGTGGCGGTTCTTCCGGTGATTCGTTGTCTACCCTCCAGTCATGACGACCGCACCGGAGCGGGGCCGGCGATCGGTCCAGGGCGGATCACCGATCCGCACGACGTACCGCACGTACGCACGTGTGCGCACCCGGGTGTTGACGGTCGAGCGGCCGGGAGCCAGCCGCTCCGGTGTCCGGTACGTCATGTTCCACGGCTACTGCGACAGCGCAGACACGTGGCGGCGGCTGCTGGTGGAGTTCGCCAAGGCGGGCGAGCCGGCGCTCGCGGTCGACTTGCCCGGCTTCGGTGAGGCCGACCCGCTGCGGCCGGGACCGATCCTGCCGCAGCTGGACGCGTTCGTGCGGGCCGTCGTGCGCGCTCAGGCCCGCTTGGGCGACGTGGTGTTGATCGGCAACTCGCTGGGTGGCACGGTCAGCTTGCGCGCGGCACAGCGATCGGCGCCGCGGCTGGCCGGGGTGGTGTCCATCGCAGCGCCCGGGCTGTCCGACACCTGGCTGGTCAACACGGTCAAGCGGTATCCGCTGCCGCTGCGGCTGTACGGTTCGCTGCCGCTGCCGATTCCCGACCGGGTCGTCCGCCGTGTGGTCGACGCCGTCGTGCCCAGGTTGCTGTACGCCCAGCCGCGCGGCGCGGACGACGAGGATGCGCGCCGGTTCGTCCAGCTGTTCTCGTCCAATCGCTCGGTCCGCGAACGGCTCGCCCAGGCCAGGCAGCTGACCAGCGAGTTCGACGAGCGGCTGTACCAGCCGGAGCTCATCACCGCGCCGCTGCTGATCCTGGCCTGTGGACGGGACCGGCTGGTGCGCGCCGAGGGTGGCCGGAGGCTGCACAGCCTGGTGCCGCACAGCAAGCTGGTGGTGCACGACGACTGGGGCCACTGCCCGCAGCTGGACCACGCGCCGGAGATCCACCAGCTGGTGCGCTATTTCGTGCGCCGCAGCCGTCGTGTGGGAGTGCGGCCACCCCGTCCCCTCACCGAGCGGACCGCGGTCGATCGTCATGCGGCCGCTGGTTAGCGCGGCACGCCTGCGGTGGCTGACAGGCGGCCGTCAGCCGCTCAGCATGCGGGCCGGCCGCTGACCGTCGCGCTCGCCGAACCATCAGCTGACCGCCACGCCTCGCCGAACCGCCAGCCGACCGCCACGCCCCACCGAACCGCCAGCCGACCGCCACACTCCACCGAACGGGCACCACCCGGACCGCGGTGACGGCCGGACACGACGTGCCGGCCCCCGGTCGGAGGCCGGCAGGTCGGGCTGGCAGGTTCAGATGAGCCAGCGGTTCCTCTGCACGAACGGGATGCGCTCCCAGTAGCGGCCCAGCCCGAGGTACCGGCCCGAGAACGTCAGGGCGAGCACCACCAACATCAGCGCTTCGGTGACGTGCTCGTCCATGAACGGATTGTTCTCCAGCGGCAGTGAAGCCAGGTACATCAGGCCGAGCATCAGCACGCCGGCGACCGCGGCCACGCGCATTCCGATGCCGAGAATCAGCGCCAGCCCGACACCGAGCAGGCCGATCATGAACAGCCAGTCCACCCATGCCTTCCCGGCGAGGCTGGTGAAGAAGTCCTCGAACGGCCCTTCGACCCGTGACAGGTAACCGGTGGTAGGGCTGCCACCGTTGATCCAGGCGCCCTGGCCAGGAGTGGCATGACCGAGGCCGAACGTCTTGTCCAGGAACGCCCAGAGGAAGGTCCAGCCGAGCGCCAGCCGCAGCACGGCAAGCACGTACTGGAGAGCCACGGGACGAACATCTGTGTCGTGGGTGCCGGTCGCGGCCGATGTCGTGGCCTCGGTGTTCCGCGCCGGTGCGTCGTGACCGCTGGTCGTGGCCATCGCCCTGACCTCCTTCTGAACGTGTCCCCGGTGTCTCCGGTGGCAAGGTCGGTTTCAGTCCATCACCCGGACAGGGCTGCCGCTTCTGCTTAATGTCACCGGCTGGTGGGACCCTTGGACGTCCGTCCGGGTGATCGGCACACCGATGTCCCCGGAGATGCTCACGCCGCGGCACGGGCCGCCCACGACCGGGCGAGTGCGGGTCGTCACCGGTGGAGCGGATTCGACATCGCTCGCATCGCAGTGACCAGCGTGAGACGACCAGGACGCAATCGGCCCGTGGGCGGCGGGTAGCGCCTGCCGATGCCTCGAACGGGGAACCGATGCGATCCAACACCGCGTAGCGGTGACGTCGAGCGCCGACCGATGGATCACGCCCGCCACTGCTGTGACCGTGCTCCGCGCGGGAGGCCGAGCCGATGGGTATTGGCTTGCCCGCGGGCCGCTCCGGCTGGGCAGCTCCCACCAATGGCACGACGGCGCTCGCGCCGTGACCACGCCCAGGCACTGATGGATTGGCTTCCCCGCCAGCTGGGACGGCACCGGCTACGCCGTGCTGTCGGCCACCATCCGTAGGCGGTTGGACGTGCCGGCGCCATGCCGTGTGGGGGCTGCTTCCTGCCCTTGGGAGCCCGCCCGACGTGCCCTTGGGAGTCCGCCCGGCGCGCTGGCCCGGTTACTTCTTGCCCTTGGGTTCGTCGGTGGACAGCGCCGCGACGAAGGCCTCCTGCGGGACGTCGACCCGGCCGACGGTCTTCATCCGCTTCTTGCCTTCCTTCTGCTTCTCCAGCAGCTTCCGCTTCCGCGAGATGTCACCGCCGTAGCACTTGGCCAGCACGTCCTTGCGCATCGCGCGGATGGTTTCCCTGGCGATGATGCGGGACCCGATCGCGGCCTGGATGGGCACCTCGAACTGCTGCCGCGGGATGAGCTCGCGCAGCCTGCTGGTCATCTTCGTGCCGTAGGCGTAGGCGTGGTCCCGGTGCACGATCGCGCTGAATGCGTCCACCGCCTGGCCGTGCAGCAGGATGTCGACCTTGACCAGGTCGGCGACCTGCTCGCCGTCCTCTTCGTAGTCCAGCGAGGCGTACCCGCGGGTGCGGGACTTCAACGAGTCGAAGAAGTCGAAGATGATCTCCGCCAGCGGTAACCGGTAGCGCAGTTCCACCCGCTCCTCGGACAGGTAGTCCATGCCTGCCAGCTGCCCGCGCTTGCTCTGGCAGAGCTCCATGATCGCGCCGACGAACTCGCTCGGGGCGATCACCGTCACCCGGCACACCGGCTCGTGCACCTCGGCGATCTTCTTCTTGGTCGGCCAGTCGGACGGGTTGGTGACGACCTGCTCGGTGCCGTCCTCCAGCACGACCCGATACACCACGTTCGGCGCGGTGGAGATCAGCTCGAGGCCGAACTCGCGCTCCAGCCGGTCCCGGGTGATCTCCAGATGCAGCAGGCCGAGGAAGCCACAGCGGAAGCCGAACCCGAGCGCCACCGACGTCTCCGGCTCGAACGTCAACGCGGCGTCGTTGAGCTGCAGCTTCTCCAGCGCTTCCCGCAGCACCGGGTAGTCCGACCCGTCGATCGGGTACAGGCCGGAGTAGACCATCGGCTTCGGGTCGCGGTAGCCGGCCAGCGGCTCGGCGGCCGGTTTCCGGTCGGAGGTGACCGTGTCACCGACCTTGGACTGGCGGACGTCCTTGACGCCGGTGATCAGATAGCCGACCTCGCCGACCCCCAGCCCGTCGGCCGGCTTCGGCTCCGGCGAGATGATGCCGACCTCGAGCAGCTCGTGGGTGGCGCCGGTGGACATCATGCGGATCTTGTCCCGCGGGGTGATCTTGCCGTCCACCACCCGGATGTAGGTGACCACGCCGCGATAGGTGTCGTACACCGAGTCGAAGATCATCGCCCGGGGCGGCGCGTCCGGGTCGCCGGTCGGCGGCGGGACGACCTCGACCAGGTGGTCCAGCAGCTCGCGCACGCCTTCCCCGGTCTTGGCCGACACCCGGAGCACGTCCGACGGATCGACGCCCAGGATGTGCCCGAGTTCCGCGGCGTACCGGTCCGGGTCCGCGGCAGGCAGGTCGATCTTGTTCAGCACCGGGATGATTTCCAGATCCCGGTCCATGGCCAGGTACAGGTTCGCCAGCGTCTGCGCCTCGATGCCCTGCGCGGCGTCCACGAGCAGGATGGCGCCCTCGCACGCCGCGAGCGCACGCGACACCTCGTAGGTGAAGTCGACGTGGCCGGGGGTGTCGATCAGGTGCAGCACGTAGTCCTGATCACCGACCCGCCACGGCAACCGGACGTTCTGCGCCTTGATGGTGATGCCGCGCTCGCGCTCGATGTCCATCCGGTCGAGGTACTGCGCCCGCATCAGGCGCTCCTCGATGACGCCGGTGAGCTGCAGCATCCGGTCGGCAAGCGTCGACTTGCCGTGGTCGATGTGCGCGATGATGCAGAAGTTCCGGATCCGCTCCGGTGGCGTGAAGGTCTTGTCGGCGAAGGTCACTCAGGTTCCTCGGTTCTGGGCGATCGCTTCTATGTTCCCATGCCGCTTCGTGCGCGTCTCCCCTGCCGCTGCTCGGCACGGGCTCGGCGGCCGCGCCGGTTCGCCACCCGGGGGAGAATTCCGGGTCATCCCCGATGCTGGGGCGGTCCGAAGCGTGCTGTTGTCGAATTATGAAAGACCTTCTGGACCGAGCCTTCGGGCATCCTCGCGGCCTGCTTGGCCGGATCGGTGGGGCGGTCATGGCGTACACGAACGCCGCCACCGAGAAGCACATCGTCGAAGTCGCCGACCTCGACGCCGGACACACGGTGCTGGTGCTGGGACCCGGGCCGGGCGTGGGGTTGCGGGCCGCCGCCGAACGAGCGGCCGTCGCGATCGGCGTCGACCCGTCGGAGGACATGCTCCGGCTCAGCGAGCAGCGGTGCGCCGATCTGGTGCGTTCCGGCTCGGTGCGCCTGCAGGCCGGGACCGCGGAACGGACCGGGCTCGACGACGATTCGGCCGACGTGGCCGTGACCGTGAACAACGTGCAGCTCTGGGCGGATCGGCGGGCGGGATTCGCCGAGATCGCGCGGGTGCTCCGGCCCGGCGGGCGGCTGGTGTTGTCGGTGCACGAAGCCCATCTGTCCGTGACGCGGCACCAGCTGGCCGCGGAAGCCGAGGCGGCGGGCTTCGTCGACGTGCAGTCGTGGACGTGGGATCCGCCCGGCATGTTCGCCGGCCGGGCCGTCCAGCTGCGCGGGGTGAACAAGAAGGACGGAGCGTCCTGACCGGGACGTGACTTTGCACCGGCCGAGCACCACGCGGCGGGAATGGGCTCCGGTCCCTTGCTCCGCGCCGAACGGCACGTAGCCCGGCGACGGATGACTGACGGGAGAAGCACCAACCGGTGCCGTATCACCCACACGTCCGCGCACCCCACCCGGCGAAGCCGACCACCAGGCGCGCTCCGCACGCCACCGGCCACGACCAACGACGGCGGCAGTCTCGTTCCCCGGCCGCCAGCACCGCCCGGCCAGACACCAGGCGCTCCCTCGCACCCACAGCCACGCCAACCCGCAAGCACACCGGCAGGAGTCGACCGGCCCGCCCACACACTCAACCACCAACCAAGCCGAGCCCACCAACCAACGCGCCACGCACACCACCGAGCAGGACCAACGGCGACGAACCAACCCGTTCCGCCGCCGCCAGCACCCGCCACACCAGGCGCTCCCTCGCCACCGAGCCGACACCGACCAACGAGGAACCACCGGAGGGAGCCCAGGCTCTCCCGGGCAGCCTCCCACCAGGCGAAATTCGATCACCGACGCGGGAAGCCTCCGCCCGGCCAGCGACACCGATCGGTCGCGTACTCCAACGCCGACCGGGGCGGCCGGGGCGCCTAAGCTACCGTGGATCGGAGCGCAGCGGGTGGCCCTCCGGGACCTCGACCAGCACGATCCGGACTCCGTCCGGGTCGGCGATCCACGCCTCGTGCAGGCCCCACGGCTCGCGTCGCGGCCCACGCACGATCGGCACCCCGGCCAATGCCAGCTCGGCCAGCGCGTCGGACAGGTCACGCACCTGCAGCCACAACGCCAGGCCCCGACGTTCCCCTTCCTCTCCCCGGCCGGACACCTCGAGCAGTCCGTTGCCGAGGAAGTACACCTTTCCTCCCGGGAACTGGCGGTAGACCGCCAGACCGAGGGTTTCGCCGTAGAACGCGTGCGTCCGTTCCGGGTCCGACGGGCGCAGCACGATCCGGCTGCTGAGAACCTCCATGCTCAGTGGATACCTGGTGAAAGGCCGCAGAGCGGGGATTGTTAGCCTGGTGTGTCGCTTCCGCGTGGCATTCCGCAGGGGAGGAAACCCGCGACGCTGCACCACGTCCGTCGCGGGGCCACAAAAACGCGCAGCGACATCCACCGACGATCAAGGAGCAGCTTCCGTGGCCAATATCAAGTCCCAGATCAAGCGCATCAAGACCAACGAGAAGCGCCGCCTGCGCAACCAGGCGGTGAAATCGTCGGTGAAGACCGCAATCCGCAAGTTCCGCGAGGCGGTTGAGGCTGGCGACAAGGAGAAGGCCGTCGAGCTGCAGCGCATCGCCGCTCGCAAGCTGGACAAGGCGGCCAGCAAGGGCGTGATCCACAAGAACCAGGCCGCCAACAAGAAGTCCGCGATGGCCAAGCGGGTCAACGCGCTGTAATTCCCTACGCGACTTCCTGGCCGGCAGCGTTCGCGCTGCCGGCCAGTTCGCGTCTACGGACCCCTTCGGGCGAGCGCCGCCCGGTTGGTTGCGTGTGCCGCCCGGATCGGGGCGTGTGCCGAGCGGTTTGTGCGTGCCGACCCGCTCGAAGCGCGCGCCAACCAGCTCGTGCGTACCAACCAGCTCGAACCGCGCACCAACCAGCCCGTACGTGCCGACCCGCTCCGGTGCGCCGACCAGCTCGTGCGCGCCGACCAACTCGAAGCACGTCGGCCAGTTCGCATCTGCAGGTCCGCAGCCAGCCAGCTCGCCGCCCGATCCCGGCCGGTGATGCTACGCATCGATCCAGGCCGGGACCTACGCATCCCCGGTCGCCGGTCTCCCCGAGCCATGCGGTTGCCCGTGGTCGCTGCCCGGCATGTCCGTCCTCGGCGGGTGGTTTTGCGTCACGCGACCGCGCCGCTGTCGGTACTCGGTCGGAAAGCGCGCGATCCACACCACGTTCCGGGCTCGACCACTGCGCCGGCAACGTCGTCCAGGCGCTGCCGTGGAGGACCGACGACGGCGCGCCACGGTCGGCCCAGTGGACCGATGGACCGTCAGCGGTTCGAACGCGCAGCAGCGATCTCCAATGCGGCGCGCTCAAGCGCATACTCGGGATCAGCGGCCGCGCCTTTCACGTCCGCGTTCAAGCGCGCGACGATCGCCATCGACTCGGCGAGTGCTTCCCGGCTCCAGCCGCGGGCCTGGCTCTGGGCGCGGCGAATCTTCCACGGCGGCATCCCCAGCTCGCCCGCCATGGAGTACGGATTGCCACGTCCGGCAGCCGAGACCCGGGCGATGGTGCGCACCGCATCGGCGATCGCGTCGGCGATGAGCACATGGGGGACGCCGATCTGCAGGGCCCACCGGAGGGATTCCAAGGCGGCTGCCCGGTCCCCCGACACGACCTTCTCCGCCACCGCGAACCCGTTGACCTCGGCCTTGCCCCGGTGGTAACGCCGCACCGCTTCCTCGGTCACGGTCCCGCCGGTGTCCGCGACCAGCTGGGAAGCGGCCATGGCGAGCTCACGCAGGTCGGAGCCGACCGCGTCGATCAACGCGGTGACGGCCGCCGCGTCGATCTTGCCTCCGGCACGGCGTATTTCGGCCTTGACGAACGCCTCCCGCTCGGCCGGCTTGGTGATCTTGGCGCACTCGGTGATCTGCGCGCCTGCCTTGCGCAACGCCGCAGGCAGCGCCTTGCCTGCCTTGGTGCCGCCGCTGTTGGAGTGCAGCACGACGAGGACGACGCCGTCGGACGGCGCTTTGGCGTAGTCGAGGATCGCCTTGCCGATCTCCTCGCTCACGCTCTGCGCCGCTTCCAGCACGACGACCCGCCCCTCACTGAACAGGGTGGAGCTGATCATCTCCAGCAGGTACGGCGCGGTCAGGTCCGCGGCCTTCAGCCGCGTGAGATCCACCGCGGGATCGACGCGCCGCGCGGCCGCCAGGGTGTCCCGCACCGCGCGCTCCACCAACAGTTCCTCGTCGCCGAGGACCACGTGCACGGCCGGAGGGTGGGAGGTGCCAGCACTCACGCGTGGAATCCTGCCACGCCGGGCCGACGTCGGCGGTCCGAGCCCGTCCGGGAGCTGACGGATAGCGGCACAGGGTCCTGTCGTCTCCGGGAACAACGGCACACCGCGGGGCAAGCCTGACTGCGCCACGGAAACGGCGACCATCAGCGGGAGCTGTTCGTGCGCCCCCCTGCTCACGAAACCGGTAGTTCCCGTGGCACGCGGCGACCGTGGAGCGGATTCCACGGCAGTCGGCGGACTTGCCGGGCGGCACCTCGCAGCAGCCGACGGCCGAGCGATCAGGCGTTTCGCGGCGGCCAGCGGCCGACACAAGCAGGTTTCCAACGGCGAGCGACGCACGAGGCGGACAGGATTCGGCAACAGCCAGGGAGCGAAGGGCAGCGATCCGCGACGGGCGCCAACGAGGCGGCCAGCGATCCGCAACAGGCGCCAGCAAGGCGGCCAGCGATCCACAACAGGCGCCGTCGCGGCCAGCGATCCGCAACAGCCAGTGGCCGGCACGACCAGGCCTTCGCGACCGGCGACGAGCGAGCCGGTCCCGTCACTGTCGACGCGCGAGGTCGACAACTCACCGTGTCAGCTGGACGCATGGAGGAACGAACTGCCGCAGCAATCTGCTGGCAAGCGGGTGCGGGTTTCGGCAGGCAGCCGAGCCGGTGAGTGTGGAGCGGATTCCTGCGGCAGCAGTAGCCGAGCGCGATGCGCCCCTCGCACGCAAGAGCCGGCAGGCACGTCCAGCCGGTCGCGTGATCTCGATCTCCGGATCTGAGACGAACTGGCGGCTCGTCCCGGCCGTGCCGTAGGGTGAGCCGAGGATGCCAGTCGGCTGTCCACCGAAGCTGCGGGGCGACCTGCAGGACAACTGAACAACGCTCATCAAGAGGGGCAGAGGGACCGGCCCTGTGAAGCCCCGGCAACCGGCGTCAGCCAGTCATCTCGGATCCGCGAGGTAGCTGACGAGCACGGTGCCAATTCCGGCCCATTCCGTGGGAAAGATGAGGAGAGGAACCTCGCGATGACTGCAACTTTTGGTGCCCCGTCCACCGTGCGCTCCGGCAAGTCCGTCGATCTCGGCCCGGCCGTCGAGCTGGTGTCCAAGGAAGAGGGGCACCGCCAGCCGCTGGCACCGGAGTTCGTCTCCAGTGAGGACTTCTCGCCGCTGGAGGTCGCCTACGACTTCGGCCGGATCACCCGCGAGCAGATCGAAGCGGGCCCGCGCAACATCTGGCGCTACAAGAACCTGCTGCCCGTGCCGAGCAACGTCGAGGAGTTCCCCAACACCGAGCCGGGCTGTACCAAGCTGATCCGCGCCGACCGGCTGGCCAAGGCGCTCGGGGTCCGGCGGCTGTGGATCAAGGACGACACCGGGAACCCCACGCACTCGTTCAAGGACCGCGTCGTGGCGGTCGCGCTCGCCGCGGCCCGCGAGTTCGGCTTCTCGGTGCTCGCGTGCCCGTCGACCGGCAACCTGGCGAACGCCGTCGCCGCTGCGGCCGCGCGGGCCGGGTGGGACTCCGTGGTGCTGATCCCCGCCTCGCTCGAGCGCGCCAAGATCCTCACCACCGCGGTGTACGACGGCTCGCTCATCGCGGTGGACGGCACGTACGACGACGTCAACCGACTGGCCACCGAGCTGGCCGCGGAGAACGAGTCGTGGGCCTTCGTCAACGTCAACGTGCGGCCGTACTACTCGGAGGGCTCGAAGACCCTCGCGTTCGAGGTCGCCGAGCAGCTCGGGTGGCGTATCCCGCCGCAAATCGTCGTACCGGTCGCCTCCGGGTCGCAGCTGACCAAGGTGGACAAGGGCTTCCGGGAGCTGGGCGAGGTGGGTTTGGTCGAACCGACGCCGTACAAAGTGTTCGGGGCGCAAGCCAGCGGCTGCGCACCGGTGTCCAACGCCTTCAAGCAGGGCTATGACGTGGTGCAGCCGGTCAAACCGAACACCATTGCCCGTTCCCTGGCCATCGGGAACCCGGCCGACGGCCCGTACGTGCTCGACGTGGTGCGGCGGACCGGCGGCGCCGTCGAGGACGTCACCGACGAGGAAGTCGTCGAGGGCATTCGCCTGCTCGCACGCACTGAAGGGGTGTTCGCCGAGACCGCGGGCGGGGTCACCGTCGCGACCGCGAAGAAGCTCATCGACACGGGCAAGATCGACCCGGACGAGGAGATCGTCCTGCTGATCACCGGCGACGGCCTGAAGACGCTCGACGCCGTGCAGGATCACGTCGGCCCCAAGGCGACGGTCGAGCCCACGGTCGACGCCGTCCGCGCGGCCCTGGCCAAGTAGGCGAGCCGGCGAGAGTCACCGGCGGGGGGGCTCAGCGGTCCGATCAGCTGCCGCGGCGCGGGCCGGCTTCGACGGCGGGGCTGACCTCAGCGGTGCACCTCTCCGAGCAGCGGGCTTGTCGCGCAGCGCGATTCGGCTCGGCCGTGCCCGCCCTTCCCAGCTGGAGGAGATCGCACCACCGGTGCTGGTCAGCCCAGCGGTACCAGTCGGCCCAGCGACAACGGCCGACGCTCCTGGTGCTGGTCGGTCCTAGCAGCGCACATCTCCTAGCGGCCGGGCTTCTGGCGCATCCCGCTTCGGCTCAGCAGCAGGCTTCCCTTCCCACCGCATCCCGGCCCGAACACACGCTGTACCGGCCGGGTGCGCGTGGGCCGTCGCCGCCAGGCGGAGCGAGCGGGAGATCGCTCCAGCGGTGCTGGCCGGCCTAGCCGTGCTGATTGGCGCCCTGGCGGTAAGCATCTCCTTGGGTGCCGGGCTTCTCACGCAGCGCGACTCAGCTCAAGCGTGCGCGCCTATCCCCGCTGGAGGAGATCGCTTCAGCGGTCCGGGCGGACCCAGTAGTCCCGGACAGCCCCAGCGGCTATGGCCAGCACGGTGCAGGGGCCCACGCTGCAGGGGCCACCTGATCCGTTTGGACCGTTTGCGCAGCAGGTCTCGGCCTGAGCCGTGTGCGGCCGTTCCAGCTCACCGCACTGCCTGCGGCAGCCGGATCGCTCGCGGCAGCCGGATCGCCTCGAACGTGGCCGGCCCACCGGTGCTGGCGGTCTCAGCGGTTGTGGCCGCGCTCGCGGACATGCGGCCGGCCTTTCCTGGCGACGCGGATCCTCGTCCCTCCGGCTTCGGCCGTGGCATACGGCGCACCTCGGCGCTCGCTGGTAACCGTGCCCAGCAGCCGTGTCGTGCACACCAATCGGCAGACCACGGCCCGGGGAAGGCTGTGCGCGTTCGCCGTGGACCGACAGGGCTCCGTTCGGTCCCGGTGCGACGGCGACGTCACCGCTGACGTCTGTCCGGGCAACGAGCACACCGGCCGACCGCAGCGCCTTGACCAGCATCGGACTCGGATGGCCGTACCGGTTGTCCGCGCCGACGCTGATGATCGCCACTCGCGGAGCCACCGCGGCCAGGAAGTCCGGCAACGTGTAGCGCGATCCGTGATGCGGAACCTTCAGCACGTCCGCCCGCAGGTCCACCCCTGCAGCAAGCAGGCCTGCCTGCGCAGCCTGCTCGATGTCTCCGGTGAGCAGCACACGGCCCACCGGTGTCGTGGCCCGCAGGACCACCGATGCGTTGTTGATCACCGTTCCTTCCTCTCCGCCTCTCCCGTCGTCCCCACCCTTCGGGAGGTGACGCGGGCCGAGGACGTCCACGGTCAGCTGCGGCCATCGCAGCTGCTCCCCTGCCCGCAGCCGCAGCAACGGCAGCCGTCGGCGGTCGGCGATCTGCTGCACCTCGCGCCACGCCCAGCCCGGAGATCGACCGTCACCGACGGCCACCCCACCGACCGAGCGTCCCTCCACCACTGCAGCCAGACCTCCGACATGGTCGGCATGCAGGTGGCTGAGCAGCACGACCGGTACCGTCGCGATCCCCAGCTGGTCGAGGCAGTCGTCGATGTGACCGAGCTCCGTGCCGGTGTCCACGACGACGGCCTCACCTGGGCGGCCGGTGGCCAGCACCAACCCGTCGCCCTGGCCGACGTCGCACGCGACCATCACCCACCCGGGCGGCGGCCAGCCAGGTCGCCACGCCTTGGCGGGCACGACCACGACGGCGACGACCAGCACAACCGTCGTCGCGACGAGCCGCCATCGCCGACTGTGCAGCAGGACAACCACAACCCCGCAGACAGTCATCGCCAGCAGACCGCCCCACCATCCGTCCGGCCACGAGACGACCGCCCCGGGAACGGCGGCCGCGTGGCGCGCGACGACGATCAGCCACGTCATCTCAGGGCCCGCCGCATACACGAAGATCTCCGCGAGCCAGGACAGCAGCGGCGCCGTCAGCACGGCCACGAAGCCCAGCACCGTTGCCAGCGGCACCACCGGAGCGGCGAGCACGTTGGCGGCGACGGTCATCAGGCCGACTTCGCCGGTCACGCCCGCCAGGATGGGCACAGTGGCGACGAACGCCACCAGTGGGACGACGAGCCCTTCTGCGACGACCCGAGGCACCCGTCGGCGACGCAGAGCCTCCACCCATCCGGGCGCGACCAGGACCAATGCCGCTGTTGCGACAACCGACAGTGCGAAGCCCACGTTGACGGCCATCGCAGGATCCAGCAGGACGAGGAGGACCACCGCGACGCAAAGCGCGGGCACGGCCGACCCCTCACGCCCCAGGCACAACGCCATTAGCCCGACAGCGGCCATGACCCCGGCGCGCAGCACGCTCGGCTCGTACCCGACCACGATCACGAATGCGGTCAGCACGGCACCAGCTGCGATTGCCGAAGTCCGCGGCCCGAGCCGTACCGCCCGCGTCACCGCAAGCGCTGCTCCGCACACAACGACGAGGTTCGACCCCGAGACCGCTACTAGGTGCGCCAGGCCCGCGTCACGGAACTCCTCCTGCAGTTGTGGCGTCATCCGCGCCGTGTCGCCGATGACCAACCCCGGCAGCAAACCTGCTTCCTCGGGCTCGAGCACCTGCGTGGCGTCACGCATGGCCGCGCGAAATCGCGCCGCAACCTCCTGCCACCACGGCGCCGGGGTGACGGCCAGCGGTGGGCTGCGTACGTGCAGCACGGCCACGGTCATGTCTCCACCTCGGGCTGCCGACAAGGAGCCCTCGGCAGTCACCATTTGACCAGGTAGCAGGCTCGCCCATCCGTCGGCTCGCGCCACGACGAGGACACGGCCGGATCTCTCCACGAGTCGCTTCCCCACCACGACCTGATCGGCCTCGGTGGCCACCATCACTACCGAGCCCGCACGGTCGTCGGCATACCCCGCGGCACGGATCGGTCTGGGGCGCTCGGCGACGGTCAGCCTCATCTCGGCCGTCCCGCCGCTCTCGGCGACGGACCGCAACGGATCAGTCTCTGCGCGGTGCAAGCTGATCCCGAGCACCCCCACCGCGAGCAACCCGCAGACCAGCAACGCCGCCGCAAGACCGACCGCCACCCGGATGCGGAGCAACATCAGCGCCGCAACCACTGCGAGCCCACCCAGGAGCGGGGCGCACCACCAGCCGACCAGTGCACCTGCAAGCCCTGAAACCCACACCAGCGCCGCTGCGGGAACCAGGCGGACATCGGGACCAGCCCGCACCGAGTCCGACCGAGCGCCGGCGGAAGCCGTGTCTCGGACATGAGCATCCGGGCAGCGGGCGTTGCGGCCACCCAGGCTCGACATCACACCGTGACCCGATCGCGCAGCTGCGACAGCCGCCGATCCCCGATGCCGTCGACCTCGAGCAGCTGCTCAACCGATGTGAACGGGCCGTGCTGTTCGCGCCACGCGATGATGTTGCCCGCCGTGACCTCGCCGATCCCCGGCAGAGTTTCCAGTTCCGCCGCCGTGGCCGTATTGATGTTCACCTTCACACCGTCGGCACCGTCGGTGCCGACGGTGCCGGCATCAGCTGTCGCACCGCCACCACCCTGCTCCGGCACGAACACTTGCTCGCCGTCGGCCACCTTGCGGGCGAGATTCACCGACCGGAGATCCGCCTTCGGCTTCGCGCCGCCTGCCGCCCGCAACGCGTCATCCACGCGCGCACCGGGCTGCAACCGAACCAGGCCTGGCTTGCGAACTGCACCGACGACGCTGACGACCAGGACGTCTGCATCCCCTCCCGCCGGCGGGCGCGGCTCGCTGCGCTGCGCCGCGGGCAACGGCGGAGCCTCAGCGGGTGCCGGGGCCGGACTGGCGAATGCGGTGACGACTGCCACCCCAACCACCGCCACGACGACGGCCGCCGCCACCAGCACGCGAAGCGGTACGGAAGCGGCGGATCGGACGACATCTCGGGCAGCGCCGAGGCGGTGTTTACCGCTGCCCGGCCTCCACCAGGTGATCCGTGATCCACGACCCGGCGGGGAATGCTCGTCCTCGGCTATCGGCTCGTCATACTCTGCCAGCTCCCCATCGTCGTACGACTTCTCTGTCGACGATCGAGACCCGCACCCGGCCAGTTCTTCTTGCGCCTCGGCAGGAATCCCCGTCCTTCTCGCTCGCGCATCCGGCGATGGCTCGGCCGACGACACGCCTGTGCCGGAGCCACCGGCCTTCCGCGGCTCACTGCTGCGTCTGACCGACGACCGCGCAGACACTGCCGATGGCTCAGCCTCACATCGCCCTTGATCCCTCCGTGGGGTGGCACCGTCCGGGACGGCGACCGTGGCCAGCCGGTGCGCCGTCCGGCCTGCAGTTCCTCGTTCGAACATGTGGTCGACGGTATTGGTGTTGATCACTGCGGTGGAGGCCGTCGTGGGCAGGCTGTGGACAACTGGCAGTTGTGGACAACCGATCAAGCCGTGGCGAACGTCCCTGCGACGAGGCGGCGTCTGCCGAGGCCGGATCGCCCGGTGCCCGCCGGAACGGCCGGAGTCCTCGGCACCCGCCGACACAGCCGGAATCCCCGGCACCCGCCGACACAACCGGAATCCTCGGCACCCACCGACACGACCAGAACCCCGGCACCCATCGCGGTAGATCCAGAATCCCCGGCATCCATCGCGGTAGATCGGGCCGACCGTGCCGATCCGTCCGATCTGTGTGGGTCGATGCGGTCGGACGTGGTTGTTTCGGCCGAGATCGGTGTGACCGTCAGTCGCGACGCCTCGCTCGGTCCGCGTGGGTCGCTGCTGGTCGGTTTCGGTCCTTTCGGCCGGGATCAGGGCGCGAGTCCGCGCGGTGCGACGATCACGACCTGCTCGGCAGGCAGAGTCCGCGAGCAGCGGCGCCGGGAGGCACCGCTGCCTCACTACCGAGGCGGCAGCTGCACGACGATGCCGAGCGCGCCTGGGCCGGTGTGCGCGCCGATGACCGCACCCAGTTCGGACACCACACACCCGCTTGCCTTCGGTATCGCCTCCGACAACCGATCGGCCAACAGCACGGCCCGGTCCGGCGACCCCAAGTGCTGCACGGCCAGTTCGACCGGCTCGTCACCGGCTTGCGCCGCCGCGAGTTCCACCAGGCGGCTCAGCGCCTTGCTCATGGTGCGGACCTTCTCCAGCGGCCGGATCCGCCCGTCTTCGATGTGCAGCAGCGGCTTCATGGCCAATGCGGTACCGAGCAAAGCGCTCGCCGAGGAGATCCGGCCGCCCCGGCGCAAATACTCCAGCGTCGACACCACGAACACGGTCCGGGAACGCGCCGCGGTGCTCACCGCTACGTCCTCGACTTCCGCGGCGGAGGCGCCCCGGGCGGCCGCCTCGGCCGCGTGCAGCGCCGCGAAGCCGAGTCCCATGACCGTGGTCCGCGAGTCGACCACCCGCACGCGGCCCGCCCCCCGCTCGGCGCACACCTCGTCCGCTGCCGTCACCGCGGCCGCCCAGGTCCCCGACAACTCCCGGGACAGGTGAATCGACACCACCGCATCGGCGCCGCCGTCCAACACCCGCCGGTAGGTGGCCGCAAGATCGGCCGGGCTGGGCATCGACGTCGTCACCTTGCGGTGCGCGGTCAGCGCGGCGATCAGCTCGGCAGCGCCGAAATCGACTCCGTCGCGCGCGCACTCGCCGTCCACCAGCACGTTGAGCGGCACGACGGTGATGTCGTGCCGCTTGGCGAAGCCCTCGGGCAGGTAGGCCGTGGAGTCGGTGACGACGGCGACGGGCACGGCGTCCAGCGTAGTCAGCCCGGCTCGCTCACATTGGGACGTTCAGCTGGGGATTCGTCACATCGCGAGATCAGCAACGGCGCCAGCGTGGCCGCCATCGCCTCGCCCACCAGACGGTGGCCTTCCCAGCCCCAGTGCATGCCGTCCGGGTTGCCGCGCCCGCTGAGCACGTGATCGCCCACGACAGCGGGCAGGTCCACCACCGGTACGTTCACCCTCGCCGCCCAACGAGCGATAGCCGCGGCAGCCGGGTCACGCACCGTGTGGACGTATCCGTAGGACTCGGCCCGGTGAATCGACGGAAGAATTCCGACTATCGGCATGTCGGGCCGCAAAATGCGCAGCGCCCCGACCGCAGTGTCGAGGTATCGCACGGTCAACCGGACGGGCAGGGCCGCAGGACGCCCGCGGAACAGCACGGACAGATGCGGTTGCGCCGCCAGATAAGCCTTACGGACCATCCGGCGCAGGCCGTCGGGACGCAGATAGCGCAGGCCGGTGCGCAGGTACGTCGGCAGCGGGGACGGAAGCGTGTCCATGCTGCCCACCGCCAGCACCACCGCGTCGACCCGGCGCAGATCGGCCCACACCCTCGGGTCCTCGATCATCGCCCACCAGGCGTCGCGGGCGGTCCAGCCCGCCCTGGCCACCAGCTCGGCCTCCCCACCCAGGCGCGCGGCCGCCACGTTCGGCCACAACCGCGGGTCGTCCGCCGCCAATGGCCCGTCGGGTCCGTGAAAACTCAGCGAATCGCCGAACACCAGCAGCCGTGGGCTCACCCCGTCATCCCCACGTTGTAGCCGTGCAGCCGCCATCGGCCGTCCAGCCGCCGCAGCTCCACCCAGTGACAGTTGCCGATGCCGCCCAGCAGGGTCCAGTGGCTCAACGGCAGCTCCAGCAGCGCGGCCGTCAACGCCACGATCAGGCCGCCGTGCGCGGCCAGCAACACCACCTCGTGCGGGCCGCGGTCGAGATCGGCCACCACCTGCATGGCCCGCTCAGCCACCTCCACCCGGCTTTCCCCGCCGGGCGGCGCCCAGGTGGCGTCCTTGCGCCACTTCTCCCGCTCGCCCGGCCACTCCGCATCCACCTCGGCGCCGGTGAGCCCTTGCCACTCCCCCAGATGCGTCTCACGCAGGCGCTTGTCGACCCGCAGTGGGACACCGATGCCTTCGGTCAGCACCATGGCCGTGTCGGTGGCCCGGCGCAAGTCGGACGCCACCACCAGGTCCGGTTGAAACCTGGCCAGCGCCGGGACGGCGAACCGCGCCTGATTCCACCCGACCGCGGTGAGCTCGGTGTCGATGTGGCCCTGCATCCGGCCGGACGCGTTGTACGTCGTCTCGCCGTGCCGCCACAGCACCAGCCGTCTGATGCGGCCCGGTGGCTGGGTCACGTCTGCGACCCGTCCGCTTCGTCCAGCCCGGGCACCTCCAGCTCCGGGCAGTCCTTCCACAGCCGGTCCAGGCCGTAGTACGAGCGTTCTTCGGTGTGCTGGACGTGCACCACCACGTCGACGTAGTCCAGCAGCACCCAGCGGCCCTCCCGCGCACCTTCGCGGCGGGCCGGCTTGTGCCCGATCGCCAGCAGCTTCTCCTCGATGTTGTCCACGATCGCGCCGACCTGACGCTCGTTGGGCGCCGAGGCGATCACGAACACGTCGGTGATCACCAGGCGCTCGGACACATCGAGCAGCACGATGTCGGACGCCTTCTTGTCCGCGGCCGCGTGCGCGGCGGCCTCCGCGATCGTGCGTGCTTCAGCCGTGGCTGCCACTTGCCGTTTCTCCCGTCCTCGCTGTCAGCTGCTTGAGCCTACCTGGTAGCTCCGACGCATTGTCGGTCGTCACTGCTCGTCACGCACGTAGAGCCGGTGCTTGTGGATGTAGCGGACGACGCCGTCCGGGGTCAGGTACCAGATCGGCTCCCCGGTACGAACCCGCTCCCGGCAGTTCGTCGACGAAATCGCCATCGCGGGCACGTCGACCAGTGACACCTTGCCTTCCGGCAGGTGATGGCCGTCCAACCGGTAACCCGGCCGTGTGACGCCGACGAAATGCGCCAGGTCGAACAGCTCGTCGGCGTTGCGCCAGGTGAGGATCTGCTCCAGGGCGTCGGCTCCGGTGATGAAGAACAGCTCGGTGTCCGGCATCTCCCGCCGCAGTTGTCGCAGCGTGTCGACCGTGTAGGTGCGGCCGGGACGGTCGATCTCGATCCGGCTGACCCGGAACACCGGATTGGACGCCGTCGCGATGACCGTCATCAGGTAGCGGTCCTCGGCCGGACTGACGTCGCGGCCGGCCTTCTGCCAGGGCTGCCCGGTGGGCACGAACAGGACTTCGTCCAGGCCGAACCGCCACTGGACCTCGCTGGCGGACACCAGGTGACCGTTGTGGATCGGGTCGAACGTGCCCCCCATCACCCCGACCCGTCGAGGCTTTGCCATGACCGAAAAGCTTACGGCAGTGCCGCGATTGCCCCTTTGGCGACGTTCTTCGCGGAATAACCTGCGTCACGGCGAACGAGCGGGACGCCCTGCGGACTCCAGCGCGCACCTAGTGCGCAAGCGGCACCAAGTCGTCGGCGTGCACCACTTCGCGACGCTGCTCTTCCGGGAGCTCGTGCGTCGACCGGCCGATCATGCGTGGCAACTCGCTGGCGTCGTACGCCACGACACCCCGGGCGATCACCCGTTGCCGTGGATCGACGAGATCCACCACGTCTCCTGCGACGAAGCCGCCGTCGACACCGGTGATCCCGGCCGCCAGCAGCGAGCGACGGCGCTCGACCACCGCGGTGACGGCGCCGTCGTCGAGATGCAGCCGCCCCGCGGAGTCCGCCGCATAGCCGAGCCAGAACCGGCGAGCGGGCAAGCGCGACTTCCGGGCGGCGAACGCGGTACCCACGTCCGCCGAGGTCAGCGCCCGCTCGGCCGAAACAGCCGCCGCCAGCAGTACCGGGATGCCACCGGCAGCCGCGGTCAGTGCGGCAGCCACCTTGGACTTCATCCCTCCGGTCCCCAGCCCGGAGCTGGACATGCCGACGTGCAAGCCTTCCAGATCCTTCGCGGAGCGCACCTCCGAGATCGCCCGGGTCGCCCCCTTGCGCGGGTCGCCGTCGTACAGCGCGTCCACGTCCGACAACAGAACCAGCGCGTCCGCGCGCACCAGGTGCGCAACGAGGGCGGCGAGCCGGTCGTTGTCGCCGAAGCGGATTTCCTCGGTCGCCACGGTGTCGTTCTCGTTGACCACCGGGACCGCCCCCAACGCCAGCAGCCGGGAGAACGTCCGCTGCGCGTTGCGGTAATGGGCGCGCCGGACCACGTCGTCGGCGGTGAGCAGGACCTGCCCGACCGTCAGCCCGTAGCGGCCGAACGACTCGACATACGCGTGCGCCAGCGCGAGCTGCCCGACACTCGCCGCGGCCTGCTGGGTGGCCAGGTCACGCGGCCGGGACGGCAACGACAGCGGGGATATCCCGGCACCGATGGCCCCGGACGACACCAGGACCACCTTCGTGCCCGCCTTGATCCGGCCGGCCACCGCATCGACCAGGGCGTCCAGCCTGGAGCGGTCCAAGCCGTCCTCGGCCGTGGTGAGCGCCGAGGAACCAACCTTCACGACCAACGTCTGCGCCGAAACCACTGCGGCACGAGGAGATGTCGACGTCACGTCCTCGCTCCACCGTCGGAAACGGAGTCATCGTCGTCCGCGTCGCCGGCGGCAGCACCGGCGGAAGCTTCGTCGTCGCCGGTGCCCTGGCGGCGCAGCCGGCGAGCCTCCTTGCGTTCGGCGGCACTGACCCGGGTGGAACGGTCCAGCCTCGGGTCGGTGCCGCGGCCGGCGAGGTGGGTGACGGCACCGGCGGGAGTGGACGGTTCCCAGTCGAATGTCATCGAGCCGATGGTCACCGTGCTACCGGGGACGGCACCCGCCTTGGCCAGCTCCTCCTCCACCCCGAGCCGGGCAAGCCGGTCGGCCAGGTACCCGATCGCCTCGTCGTTGGTGAAGTCGGTCTGCCGCACCCAGCGCTCGGGCTTCTCGCCGCGCACGACGAAAGCGTCCGGGTTCTCCGGGTCCCGGCTGACCGTGAAGCCGCTGTCGTCCACCGGCTTGGGTCGCAGCACGATGCGCTTCGGCTGCGGCGCAGGCGCCTTGGCGCGGTGTTCCTCGACCACCCTGGCGAGCGCGAAACTCAGCTCGCGCAGGCCCTTGCGGCTCGCCGCGGACACCTCGAACACCGGCCAGCCCCGCGCCTCGATGTCCGGCCGAACCAGCTCGGCCAGCTCCGCGGCGTCCGGCACGTCGATCTTGTTCAGCGCCACCACCCGCGGCCGCTCGGCCAGATCACCGCCCAGCCGGGGGGTGTACCGGGCCAGTTCCTCCTCCAGCGCGTCGATGTCGGACAGCGGATCCCGGCCGGGCTCCAGCGTGGCGCAGTCCACCACGTGCACCAGCACCGCGCACCGCTCGATGTGCCGCAGGAAGTCCAGGCCCAGTCCCTTGCCCTGGCTCGCGCCGGGAATCAGCCCCGGCACGTCGGCCATGGTGAAATCGGTGTCGCCTGCGGTGACCACGCCGAGGTTCGGCGTCAGCGTGGTGAACGGGTAGTCGGCGATCTTCGGCCGGGCCGCGGACATGGCCGCGATCAGCGAGGACTTGCCCGCCGACGGGAAACCCACCAGCCCGACGTCGGCCACCGAGCGCAGCTCCAACACCAGCGTGCGCGCTTCGCCCGGCTCACCGAGCAACGCGAACCCGGGGGCCTTGCGGGCCCGGGAGGCCAGCGCGGCGTTGCCCAGGCCGCCTCGGCCGCCGCGCGCCGCCACGAACCTGGTGCCCGCTCCGACCAGGTCCGCCAACACCTCACCGTCCTCGGTCAGCACGACCGTGCCGTCCGGGACCTTCAGCTCGAGGGTCTCCCCGGCCGCCCCGGCCTTGTGGGAACCCTGCCCCGGCTTGCCGTTTCCCGCCTTGGCGTGCGGCCGGAAGTGGAAATCCAGCAGCGTGTGCACGCCGGGATCGACCACCAGCACCACGTCACCGCCGTGGCCGCCGTTGCCGCCGTCCGGGCCGCCCAGCGGCTTGAACTTCTCCCGATGGATCGACGCGCAGCCGTTCCCGCCGTTGCCAGCGGCGACGTGAATCACCGCGCGGTCGACGAATCGGGACATCGCACACTCCAGTTGTCGAACGTCGAAAGGGGGCGGGCTCCGGAAGCTGATCCGGTTCCCGCCCCCTTGTCGGTGGCTTGCGGTGAGCGGTCAGCTCTCCGCCGGGATGACACTGACCGTCTTGCGGCCGCGCTTCTCGCCGAACTGCACGGACCCGGCGACCAGCGCGAACAGCGTGTCGTCGCCGCCACGGCCCACATTGAGGCCGGGGTGGAACTTGGTCCCGCGCTGCCGGACAAGGATCTCGCCGGCGTTGACGAACTGGCCGCCGAAACGCTTGACCCCAAGGCGCTTGGCGATGGAGTCACGACCGTTGCGGGAGCTGGATGCGCCCTTCTTGTGTGCCATGCCTGGTGAACTCCTTACGCCTTGATGCCGGTGACCTGCACCCGGGTCAGCCGCTGGCGGTGACCCTGCCGCTTGTGGTACCGGGTCTTGTTCTTGAACTTGTGGATGCGGATCTTGGGGCCCTTGATCTGCTCGATCACCTTGCCGGTGACGGCGATCTTGGCGAGCTTGTCGGCATCCGTGGTGACCTTGTCTCCGTCGACGTAGAGCACCGCGGGAAAGCTCAACTCGTCGCCCGGCTCGCCCTCGAGCTTCTCAACCTCGACCACGTCACCCACGGCGACCTTGTACTGCTTGCCGCCGGTCTTGACGATCGCGTACGCCGACACGGATGCTCCTGCTGCTCGATGGTGACTGGGACTTGCATGCTCAACCGCGCCGGGCGCGGCCGTCATCGCAGGCAACCCGCACTACCTGCGGGCCGCTGTATAGCGTACGTGGTCCTGCTCGACGGCCGCGCACCGGGGGTCAGGTGGTGGTCGCCGGAGGTGGTCCTGCCGGCCGGGAAGCCGCGCCCTTCGCCCGCCGCGGGGCCTGCCTGGCCACCGGCGTGAGCACCTCGGAGGCGCTCGGTGACCCCGCAGGCGCGGTCTGCACCGTCTCGACCGGGTCCGGCCGGGACTCCGGAGGCCCGGCAGGCCGCGAGACGCGCACCGGCCTGCTCGCCTGCCGGACCGCAGGCGTCTGCAGCGCCGTCACCGGCTTGGCGTTCTGCTCGGGCGCGGGCTCCGGCTCACGGCGTTCGACAGCCGCGTTGCTCGAGGCGGCTTCCGTCTGCCCGTGCGGCTGCCCGGCGATGGGCTGCGCCGGCTGCTCGGCAGCCTTCGGCGCGGGCTTCTCGTCTGCAGGCTGCTGCGGAGCCGACGCGTCCTCGCGCGACCGCGCACCGGACGGAACCGCCGCGACGTCGCTTTCGGCCTTCCCGACGTCGTCCGTGGCCGCACCCTTGCCGCCGTCGCGCTCCGGCCCGACCTTGTCCCTGGCCGGGGAACCGGACACACCCTCGCCGGCCTTCGCCGAGCGATCCTCGCCGCGCTCGAGCGGGTCGGACTTGCCTTTGCCGCGCTCCGCCGCGCCCGCACTGGGCCCCGCCTTGGCACGCGCGGGCTTCGCGTCCTTCTCCTGGCGTGAGCCCGCCGCCTCGGACTTGCCGGAGCCGGACGCCTCGACGGAACCGGACTGCTTCGGCTTGGCGGTGGCCGACGCGATCGCGGCCACGGCGCTGACCACGCTCTCCCGCTGCTGCGGGGTGGGCTCGGGCACGACCGCGTTGTCCTGCTTGCCGCGCTTGCGGCCCTTGCCGTTGCCGTCCGAGCCGGACTGCGGAAGGCGTGGCTCGGTGCCCACGATGACACCGCGGCCCTTGCAGTGCTCGCACGGCGTGGAGTACGCCTCGAGCAGGCCGGTGCCGATCTTCTTCCTGGTCATCTGCACCAGGCCGAGCGACGTCACCTCAGCGACCTGGTGGCGGGTGCGGTCGCGGGCCAGGCACTCGGTCAGCCTGCGCAGCACCAGCTCCCGGTTCGACTCCAGCACCATGTCGATGAAGTCGATGACGATGATGCCGCCGATGTCCCGCAACCGCAGCTGCCGCACGATCTCCTCGGCGGACTCCAGGTTGTTGCGGGTGACCGTCTCCTCCAGGTTGCCGCCGGAGCCGGTGAACTTGCCGGTGTTGACGTCGATGACGGTCATCGCCTCGGTGCGGTCGATGACCAGGTACCCGCCGGACGGCAGCCACACCTTGCGATCCAGCGCCTTGGCGATCTGCTCGTCGATCCGGTAGTCGTGGAAGACGTCGCCGTTGCCCGTGTAGCGCTCCAGCCGGTCGGCCAGGTCCGGGGCCACGTTCTGCACGTAGGAGTTGATGGTCTCCCAGGCCACCGAGCCCTGGATGATCATCTTGCTGAAGTCCTCGGTGAACAGGTCACGCACGACCTTCACCAGCAGATCCGGCTCCTCGTACAGCAGCGCCGGGGCGTTCTTCTTGGCCTTCTTGCCGCCGCTGGGCGTCCGGCCCGCCTTCTCGCAGATGGTCTCCCACTGCGCCCGCAACCGGTTGATGTCGCGGGCCAGCTCCTCCTCGCTGATGCCTTCCGACGCGGTGCGGATGATCACCCCGGCGTCGTCCGGGACGATGCGCTTGAGGATCTCCTTGAGCCTGCGGCGCTCGTTCTCCGGCAGCTTGCGGCTGATGCCCGTGGTGCCGCCACCCGGCACGTACACCAGGTACCGCCCGGGCAGCGAGATCTGCGTGGTCAGCCGCGCGCCCTTGTGCCCGACCGGGTCCTTGGTGACCTGGACCAGCACCTGGTCGCCGGGTGAGAGCGCCTGCTCGATCTTGCGCGACTTGCCCTCCAGGCCGGCCGCGTCCCAGTCGACCTCGCCCGCGTACAGCACCGCGTTGCGGCCCCGGCCGATGTCGACGAACGCCGCCTCCATCGACGGCAGCACGTTCTGCACCCGGCCCAGGTACACGTTGCCGACGATGGAACCCTGACCGGAGGAGGTGACGAAGTGCTCGACGAGCACGCCGTCCTCCAGCACGCCGATCTGCGTGGTGCGCTCGCCGTTGCCGACCCGCTCGCGCACCACCATGGTGCGCTCGACCGATTCGCGCCGGGCCAGGAACTCGGCCTCGGACAGGATCGGTGCTCGGCGGCGGCCCGCTTCCCGGCCGTCCCGCCTGCGTTGCCGCTTGGCCTCCAGCCGGGTCGACCCGCGCACGCTGCGCACCTGGTCGTCGTCCGAGCGGGTCGCCTGCTCGTCGGCGGTGGAGTCGGCGCTTCCGGCGGCTTCCCCGTTGTCCGCGCTGCGCCGGCGGCGCCGCCTGCGCCGACGGCGCGTGCTGCCTTCGACCTCGGTGCCGTTGGCCTCGGCAGCTTCCCCCTTGTCCGCTGCCGTGGTCTCGTCGGCACGCTCGGCTTCGGCGTCGTCACCACCGTTCGACGCCGCACCGCCATCGGCCGCCTTGTCACCTGCCTTGTCCTTGCCGCCGTCCTCGGGCGCGGGCTCCGCGCCGGCCTCGCCCTGCCCGTCCGGCTCCGGCTTGCCATCCGGCGCGCCGGCTTCGGCAGCCGCCTGCTCCTGCTCGGACGACTCGGCGCTCGACTCGCCACCTTTGCCGCGGCCGCGGCCACGCCGTCCGCGCCGGCGCCTGCGCCGCGTGCCTTGCTCCTCGTCGCCGCGGCCCTCGTCCTCCCGGGGCGGCTCCCCGGCGGGCTCGGCGTCCTCCTCGACGGTCTTGCTCACCGGGATCGGCTCGGCCTCGTCCGGCTGCACGAACACCGGCGCCGGAGGCGCGAACAACGGCTGCGGCGACGCCGCCGGCGGCGGGGCGCTGAACGCGGGCTGGGGCGCCGGCTCCGGCTGCGCCACCTGCGGGGCAGAGAACAACTGCCCCGACGCTCCCGGTACCGCTGGCGGCACCGTCGGCTCCTGCCCGGCCGCCGCTACGGCCGGCGCCTGTGCACCGGCACGGCCCGGCTCCTCCGCCTTCGGTGCCGGTGCGCCGGACTCACTCCGTTGCTTGCTTGCTTCTTCGCCATTACCGCCTACCCGCTCACCGGCGTCGTCCGTGCCGCTGTCGGCGACCCCGTAGCTTTCCGCCAACCGCAGCGCGACACCGCGCGACACGGTCGACTGCGGACTACGGGCGTCGAACCCCTCCGCGGAGAGCTTGTCCAGCAACTCCCTGCTGGTCGTGCCCAGCAGCTTGGCAAGCGCATGCACTCTGATCCGCGGCGGGATCGACGACAACGGAGCTCGAGCGGGTGTGGCGGTATTCCCGCCGGTCTGCTCGGCGGGTGTTTCCGCATTCGACATAAATCTCCTCCGCCCCCGGGCGCGTCACGACATGTGCTCGATGTCCCGACGCGGCCGCGCAGGGGCCCTTTCTGTTGTCAGCCGCCAAAGCTCGCGCCCTGGCGGGAATCCTGTGTCACACCATCAACGACGTCGACATGCCCCGGCGCGCTGTCGATGGCGGGTGTCCTTACCCGGCGGCCTGCCCGAGCGCCCTCGCCCGATCTGTAAGACAGCACACCTGGACCTTCGCGGGCCGCTGGCCGCGGCGCGAGCCGGCCTGGGCAGCGGGGCTCGTCCGACTGACCGCCTGACCTCGGCGTCGACACCCGAAACGGGTGGCGCCCGACACCAGGGTCACGGCCAGTATCCCACACCACGGCCCAGAAGGCCCGCAAGGGCGAAGTTGCCGCCGGCGCGCCGTGGCCTCTTGTCGTGACGGCACACACTGGCTACCGTGCGCAGCTATGCCCCTGTTGCGGCCCCGTCTGCCCGCGTGGCGTTGGTTCGCGGCCGGAGCGGCAGCGCTGCTGCTGACGTTGGCCACGACGGAGCCGGTGGCGACGGCAAGCGCGGACCCGGACGGCACCCACGGCCAGCGATGCTCCCGTACCGGCACTTCGTTGCGGTACCTCGTGCTGTTCGACGAAGGCACCGGCCGTGGCCAAGCAGGCAGGGAGATCAAACGGGCTTGCGGCAAGCTGGTCGTGTACTACGACGCGATCGCGGTGGGCATCGCCACCTCTGAGCATCCGCTCTTCGCCGAAGCGATGGGGCCGGCCCGGGTCTACAGCGCGCAGGCGCGTCGCGCGGAAACGGCCGCTGACAGCGCACCGAAGCCGAGCATCACCCCGCAGAGCAGGCACGACGCCTCCGACACCGCGGACAGGTCCGATGAGCAATGGGGCCTGGAGATGATCAACGCGCGGGCCGCACGCGAGGCCGCGGGCCCCGGCGCCGAGGTGATCGTCGGGGTGCTCGACTCCGGCGTCGACGACCGGCATCCCGAGCTCGCCCACGCCGTGGACACCGAGCGATCCGTGGGATGCCTCGGCGGCAAGCCCGATCGCTCGCGCGCGGCGTGGCGGCCGTCCACGTCGGTCCACGGCACGCACGTGGCGGGCACCATCGCCGCCGCCGACGACGGAGTCGGCGTGGTCGGCGTGGCGCCCCAGGTGCGGGTCGCGTCCATCAAAGTGATCGACGACGCGGGGCGGGTCGATCCGGAGGCCGCGGTGTGCGGCTTGATGTGGGCGAGCAAGAAGCGGATGCGAGTGACCAACTCCAGCTTCTTCGTCGACACCGGGCCGACGTCGTGCATGTCCGACGACGAGTTCGGTGTGGTGCGGGAGGCGATCACGCGCGCGGCCGACTACGCCACCGAGTCCGGCACGCTGAACATCGCGGCCGCCACCAACGAAGCCGTCAACCTCTCGCCCGCGGGCAGCACCGGCGACGAGTGTGTGGCATTGCCCGCGAGCATCCCGTCGGTGCTGACCGTGTCGGCGGTCGACCGGTCGGGCCTCAAGTCGGGGTACAGCTCCTACGGGCTCGGGGTGATCTCGTTGACCGCCCCCGGCGGTGACGACGGCGAGTGCGTGCTCTCCACGATTCCCGGCGGCTACGCCGACACCTGCGGGACGTCCATGGCCGCGCCGCACGTGGCGGGTGTCGCCGCCCTTCTGGCCGCCCAGGACCCGGATGCCGGCCCGGCGGAGATCCGGCAGGCCCTGCAGTCGACCGCGCGGCAGACGGCGTGCCCGGCCGATTACGACCGCACCGGTGACGGCCATCAAGACGCCTTCTGCACCGGTTACCGGGGCTACAACAGCTTCTACGGCCACGGCCTGGTGGACGCGCTGGCCGCGGTGCAAGCCTTCAGCAGGGAATCCGACGACGACACCGCCGCGGACACGCGCGACGGCACCGCGACCATCGCCACCAGCTCGACCGAATCAGCGCAGCAGCATCGAACCGATACGCCGCACGGTGCCGGCCACGCCGACGACGGCCAGGACGATCAGGACCGCGCAATTGCCGAGCATGCCGACGTCGAAAACACCGTGCGCACACTGACGAAGCAGCTCGACTCCGTGGTACAGGGGCGATAGCTGGACCACCCACTGCAGCTGCTCCGGGTACACCGACAACGGGTAGAACGTCGTCGAGAACAGAAACAGCGGGATGACGATCAGATGCGGTCGGCCAGCCCCTCGACTTGCTGCTCCTGGCCGGCCTGCTCACCAGGGGCGAAGCGCAGCTCGAGCACCTCCCGGCTGGAGCACCTGGCGATGAGCGCCGACGACGAGCCCTCGGCGACGATGCGGCCGCCGTCCATGACCACCAGCCGGTCGCACAGCTGCTCAGCCTCGTCCGTTCAGTAGAAATAGTTGGGTCCTGAATACGAAGTAGCCCCTCCCGTTGGCTCGGGAGGGGCCCTGGTCAGCGCGGGTTTAGAGCACGTTGTCGAACTCGCCGGCCTTGACGCCGCGAATGAAGGCCGTCCACTCGTCGCGGGTGAAGACGAGAGTCCCACCGTCCCGGTCCTTCGTGTCGCGCACGCCGACGATACCCGGCCCGTAGCCGACCTCGACGCAGTTGTCCGAGTGAGCGCTGTAGGAGCTCTTGTGCCAACCGCTCAGCTCCTCCATGCGCCGCTGGAAGTCCTTCATGTCCGCTCACCTTCCTGTGCCTCGATCACCCGCACGGACTCTGCTTCGCTGAGAGAAGTCGCGTCAAGTTCCGTAATGGTCTTCTCATACACCCGGGTGTCGTCCTCATCGTCGAGGAAGACTCCCGAACTGATCAACTCGACGTGAACCACGTCTAACGTACTCCGGAGAAAGATGAACGGCGTCAACAGTGCCCGGTGCGGAGTAGCGTCCCAGGGGACCACGCGAACGGACACGTTGGGCCGCCGCTGCATCTCCAGAAGGTGGGCGAGCTGGCGCCGCATCACCGGTCGCTCGATGCCGGGAGTCCGCAGCGAGAGTTCGGCGATGAAGCCGACGAACCGGACGTCCTTCCGATTGAGCACCTGTTGCCTACGGAGCCGGCCGGCCACTCGCTCCTGGCGTTGCTCGAACGTCAGGCCGCCATGCGCTCGCAAGAGCTCGCCCGTGTAGTCGGGCGTCTGCAGGAGGCCGGGGATCAGAAACGGCGACCAGCTGATGATCTCGTCCGCCGACGACTCGTAGGCCACAAGCGTCCGTGAGTCCTCCGACAACCCTTGCAGGTCGAACTCCCACCAGCCGGGTTCGTTCATGCTGCGGGCGGCCGCCACTAGGCGGGCGTACTGGTCACCCTTGACCTTGTAGTAGCCGAGAAGCTGGACGACCTCCTCGAGAGTGAAGTTGCGCAGCCCGTTCTCGGTACGCGACAGCTTGCTCTTGTCCCAGCCGATGTCCTCGGCCACGTCGGACAGCCGAAGGCCCCGCGATTCACGCAGCTTTCGGAGCTCTGCTGCCAGGTTGCGAGCCTTCGTGCCGGGTCCTTTCCGGGGCATTCCTACTCCGATCGGGTGCTCCCTTGAGGTTGCGTTGCTGCAACAAATTGTTGTTGCAACGCTTGCACTGCGAGTAGCAATGGTTGCACGGAGGGGCGCGGGAGGCAACGCATGGGAACGAGGGCGATCACCTTCTCGGTCACCTTCACGTGCATGGGGCACAGGCCCCCGCTCGACCACGACCAGCCGGACTGTCCGGTGTGCGGCCCGAGGGGAACCGATGGACATCAATCGAACGCTGCTGGCCGAAGTGGCGCAGACGAATGTAGACCTGGCGCGCGGGGTGCTGATGATCACTCGCGCCCTGCGCGAAGGCGACCTGCCCGATTCGCCGATCCTGCGTAGGTACGGCGAGCACCTGGCCGAAATCGGAGACTTCATTGCGCGGGTCAATTGGGAGCGCGTGAGCACCATCGACTCAAGCGTGTCCGACGAGGTGATCGGCCCCAAGATGGAACTCGAGCGCGCCGGGGCCACGGTGCTTGACTTCCCCTTGTGACTTCCCAGCCGGTGCACGGTCTCCCACGTGTATCGGCTGGGATTCCAACTACCCCTGAGGTGCAGAACGGCCCCCTCCCCGAGGCCCGTAAGACCCGAGGAGGGGGCGTGTGTTCAGAAGCCAAGCAGCGTGTCCCTTGCGTGATCCGGATCGTCCGGATCCCGACTGGAGTCCCGGTGGAGCGGGCGGTCCAGCTCCAGGCAGACCCAACCGGTGGCCTCCCGGTGAACCGCACGACGGGTACGGATCCCGTCGCTGCACGGCTCCCCGGACGAAGACGCGCAGGCCAGGCCAGGCCCCACGAGCACTACCCGGCGGGAGCGGGCACGGCCACGATCACTCCGTCCAACCCGGCCCCCACGAGAACTTCCCGGCGCGTCGCGACACCACGACGTGCGGCGAGCACGGCAAGGCCCGGCGACGTCATGCCGCAGCCACACCGGGCGCACGACGCCACCGGGCCAGCCGGATGCCCTGATCGTGCCGGAGGGACCGGCCCGGGCCGACGACCTCGGGCCGATCGCACCCCGGCCGTTCAGGCCAGGTTCGGGAACCAGAGCTTGATCTCGCGCTCGGCCGACTCCGGAGAGTCCGACCCGTGCACGATGTTGTTCTGCACCTGCAGGCCGAAGTCGCCCCGGATGCTGCCGGTGTTCGCCTTGACCGGGTCGGTGGCGCCGGCCAGCTGCCGGAACGCCTCGACCGCGCGCTCGCCTTCCACCACCGCGGCCACCACCGGGCCGGAGGTGATGAACTCCAGCAGCTCGCCGAAGAACGGCTTGTCCTTGTGCTCGGCGTAGTGCTCCTCGGCCAGCTCGGTCGGCACCGTGCGCAGCTCGAGCGCGGCCAGCTTCAGCCCCTTGCGCTCGATCCGGCTGATCACCTCGCCCACCAGGCCACGGCTCACACCGTCCGGCTTGACCAGCACCAGCGTCCGCTCAGTCACGTGAGAAGTCCCTTTCCTGCCAGCCGTTGTGTCGAGCGCAGCTTACGAGCAGGCGGCAGGCAGGCCGGGACCAGGGTGCGGCACCGGGTGTCACTCCCCCTGCCGGGTGCTGGGCAGCGTGCCGCCGGCGATCTGCTCGGCCACCTTGGCCCGCAACCGGAACAAGATCAGCCACGCCACCAGGAAGACGATCCCGATGATGCCGACCGGGGGCTCGACCACCACGAACACGACCAGCACCAGCTGCAGCGCGACGATGGTTTCGGTGATGCGCGGGGACCGCACGAACGCGCAGAGCACGAGCAGCACCACCGCCAGCCCGCCCACCAGCCAGCCGGTGACGCTGGTCAGTCCGTCGCCCAGCCGGTCGATGACCGGCAGGGCAAGGCCGAGGGTGATGGCCTCCATCACCAGCGTTCCGGACATCACCCCGCGGAAGCCCTTCATTGGGTCCTTCGGGGCCTGTTCCCGCTCCGGGACGGCGTCCTCGCTCATGCCGGCTCCAGTCCGAGCAGGGTGCGGGCGTCGCCCGCGGTGACGACCGAGCCGGTGATCAGCACCCCGCCGCCGGACAGCTCCTGCTCGACGGTCGCGCCTTCCTCCACCAGGCTCACCGCGGTCTCGAACGCCGTCGGGAAGTCGGGCTCGGCCACGACGCGATCCTCGCCGAAGATCTCCCTGGCCAGTTTGCCGAGCTGCCCGACGGGCATGGCCCGCGGGGACGAGTTGCGGGTCACCACCACGTCGTGCACCACCGGCTCGAGCGCATCGAGGATGCCGCGTGCGTCCTTGTCCCGCATGATCGACACCACCAGCGCCAGCCTCCGGAACGCGAACTCGCCGTCCAGCGCCTCGGCCACAGCGGCCGCACCGGCGGGATTGTGCGCCGCGTCCAGCAGCACGGTGGGTGCCGACCGCGCGCGCTCCAGGCGCGCCGGGAGCTGCACCGCCGCGAACGCTTCCCGCACGGTGTCCACCTCGAGCGAGCGGTCCTTGCCCGCTCCCAGGAACGCCTCGACCGTGGCCAGCGCCAGCGCGGCGTTCTTCGCCTGGTGCTCGCCGTGCAGCGGCAGCATGATCTCGTCGTACACGCCGCCGAGCCCCTGCAGCGTCAGCATCTGGCCGCCGACGGCGATCTCGCGCTTGAGCACCCCGAACTCCTGGCCGCTGCGCGCCACCGTGGCGTCGACCTCCACGGCGCGCTCCAGCAGCACCCGCATGGCCTCCGGGTGCTGTTCGCCGATCACCGCGATCGAACCCGGTTTGATGATCCCCGCCTTCTCCGCGGCGATGGACCGCAGGTCCTCACCCAGGTAGTCGGTGTGGTCCAGGCTGATCGGCGCGATGGCGGCGATCTGCGCATCGGCCACCGACGTGGCGTCCCAGCTGCCGCCCATGCCGGCCTCGACCACGGCCACGTCGACCGGCGCGTCGGCGAAGGCGGCGTAGGCCATGCCGGTGAGCACCTCGAACTTCGTCATCCGCTGGCCGCTCTCCCCGGCCGCGCGGTCCACCATCGCCACGAACGGCGCGAGGTCCTGGTACACGTCGACGTAGCGCCCCGGCCGGATCGGCTCGCCGTCCAGCGCGATCCGTTCGGTGACGATCTGCAGGTGCGGGCTGGTGTACCGGCCCACCCGCAGGCCCATGGCGCTGAGCAGGGTGTCGATCATCCGCACCGTGGAACCCTTGCCGTTGGTGCCCGCCACCTGCACCACCGGATACGACTTGTGCGGCTCCCCCAGCAGGTTCAGCAGTGTGGCGATGCGGTCCAGCGACGGCGCGATCCTGGTCTCCGGCCAGCGCTGGTCGAGTTCGGCCTCCACGGCCAGCAGCCGCTGCCGGTCCCGCTCCAGCTCGGCAGGGTCCTCGACTACCGGCTCGTCGGGGGCGTGGTCCCGGTCGTCGTCGTCCGGCAACGGCCCCGCCACGGGCACGTCGTCGCCCGCGAGCTCGTCATCGGGATAGGTCTCGTCCTCGGCCACCAGCCGAGTCTACGAGCCGCACGGTGACGATCGGACGACGGGAACGGCACCCCCGAACGCGCGACCTCACGTCGGCTGCCCGGAGCATGCCGCGACGGCCTGCGGACCAACCGGCCAGCAGCGGGTTCGAGCACCGTAACCGGCCCTTGTCCGCGCCCGACGTCCGGGCAGGGGCCCGAACCACGGCGAGGAGGCCGACATGGCCGTCGACGAGAGCAAACTGAAGGAGCTGCTGGGCAGCTTCGTCACCGATCTCGGCGGAAGCTTCCAAGCGGTCAACGCGGTGATCGGCGACCGGCTGGGGCTCTACCGGGCGCTGCTGGCCGTCATGCCTGCGACACCGGCCGAGGTCGCCGAGCATGCCGGGATCAGCGAGCGGTACACGGCGGAATGGCTGAAGTCGCAGGCAGCCGGCGGCTACGTCAGCTACGACCCGGCGACCGAGCACTTCTCGCTGACCGAGGAGCAGGCGTTCGCCCTGGCCGCACCGGACGGCATGCAGATCGCGGCCGCGTTCCACATTCCGGTCGCGGTCACCAAGAACGTCGAGCCGATCACCGAGGCCATCCGGTCCGATTCCGGATTCGGCTGGCACGAGCAGGACACCGAACTGTTCGAGGGCACCGAGCGCTTCTTCCGACCGGGCTACGCCGCGAACCTGATCCCGGAGTGGATTCCCGCATTGGACGGGGTCGAGGACAAGCTGCGCGCCGGAGCGCGCGCGGCCGACGTGGGCTGCGGACACGGCTCGTCGACGCTGTTGCTCGCAGCGTCGTACCCGAACTCGCACGTCACCGGGTTCGACTACCACGCGGCCTCGATCGATCAGGCACGCAAGCGGGCCGAGGAGGCCGGGCTGGGCTCCGCCGCGACGTTCGAGGTGTCCGCCGCGGCCGACTTCCCCGGGACCGACTACGACCTGGTCACCGTCTTCGACGCGCTGCACGACATGCCCGATCCGCTCGGCGCCGCCCGGCACATCCGGGAATCACTTCGCCCGGACGGCACGTTCATGCTGGTCGAGCCGTATGCCAACGACAAGGTCGAGGACAACTTCACCCCGGTCGGACGGCTCTACTACGGGGCATCGACGGTCATCTGCGTCGCACACTCGATGACCGAACACCCTCGTACCGCCCTCGGCGCCCAGGCAGGCCTCGGCAGGCTCACCGCGCTGCTGACCGACGCCGGCTTCACGCAGGTGCGCAAAGCGGCGGAGACGCCGTTCAATCTGGTCGTCGAGGCCAGGCCGTAGCACCCGGCACCTGGTCACCGCACGCGGCGAACGGCCCAGCCCGCGACAGGTCCGCACCGACACCCGCGAACCTGGTCACCGCACGCGGGGGATGATCTCCTCGCCGTAGGACGCCAAGGTCTTGTCCTTGTCGTCGTGCATCAGGTACAGCGCGAACTGGCCGACACCCAGCTCGCGCAGTTCGGCGAGCCGTTCGACGTGTGCCGAGGCCGGCCCGACCAGACAGAACCGGTCGACGATGTCGTCCGGCACGAAGTCCGCCGACGGGTTGCCCGCCCGGCCGTGGTGGCTGTAGTCGTAGCCTTGCCTGCCCTTGATGTAGTCGGTCAGCTCGCGCGGCACCGGGCCCGATTCGCCGTAGCGGGCGACCAGGTCGGCGACGTGGTTGCCGACCATCCCGCCGAACCAACGCAGCTGGTCGCGCTGGTGTTCGACGTCGTCGCCGACGTAGGCGGGTGCAGCCACGCACATGGTGATGCTGTCCGGGTCGCGGCCGGCCTGCTCGGCGGCCTGGCGCACCGCGGTGATGGTCCACCGGGCGATCGCCGGGTCGGCGGTCTGCAGGATGAACCCGTCGGCTTCCTCACCGCACAGTTTGAGCGCCTTCGGGCCGTACCCGGCCATCCAGACCTCCAGCTTGCCGTCCCGCACCCACGGGATGCGCACCCGCGTGTCGTCGTGCAGGACGGCTTCCCGGCCGCAAGCCAGGTCCCGGATCGCCCGCATCGCCTCCCGCAGCCGCGCCAGCGTCGCCGGCTTCATGCCGACGACCCGGTGCGCCGAGTCGCCCCGGCCGATCCCGCAGACCGTGCGGTTGCCGTACATGTCGTTGAGCGTGGCGAACACCGAAGCGGTCACCGACCAGTCCCTGGTGCCCGGGTTGGTCACCATCGGACCGACGACCATGCGCTCGGTCGCCGCCAGCACCTGCGAGAGGATCACGTACGGCTCCTGCCACAGCACCGTGGAGTCGAACACCCAGCCGTAGCCGAAGCCGCGCTGCTCGGCCTCGGTCATCAGCCGCACCACCTCGCGCGCGGGCGGGTCGCACTGCAGCACCACTCCGAAGTCCATCGCGGCCCCCTACAGCAGGTACTGCGACAGCTCGCGGCTGAGGAACCTGCCGTGCCCTTCCTTGCCGTGGAAGGCACCGTCGGCGATCACCTTGGTGCCGCGCGAGAACACCACGTCGACCTTGCCGGTGATCTCCATGCCCTCGTAGGCCGAGTAGTCGACGTTCATGTGGTGGGTGGCGGCCGAGATCGTCTGCTTGGCGTTCGGGTCGTAGACGACCACGTCCGCATCCGCCCCGGGCGCGATGACCCCCTTGCGCGGGTAGAGACCGAACATCCTGGCCGGCGTGGTGGAGGCGATCTCCACCCAGCGCGCCGGCGAGATCTCCCCGGCCACCACGCCCTGGTGCAGCAGGTCCATCCGGTGCTCCACCCCCGGCATGCCGTTGGGGATCTTGGAGAAGTCGCTCCTGCCCAGCTCCTTCTGATCCTTGAAACAGAACGGGCAGTGGTCGGTGGACACGACCGACAGGTCGTTGGTGCGCAGCCCGCGCCACAGGTCCTGCTGGTGGTCCTTGGTCCGCAGCGGCGGGGACGCCACGTACTTGGCGCCCTCGAAGTCCGGCTTGGCCAGGTCGTCCAACGACAGGTAGAGGTACTGCGGGCAGGTTTCGGCGAACACGTTCTGCCCGGTGTCCCGGGCTTCGGCCACCGCCTCCAGCGCATGCCGGGCCGACAGGTGCACGATGTACAGCGGTGCACCGGTGACCCGCGCCAGCTGGATCGCCCGCGACGTCGCCTCTCCCTCCAGCTCCGGCGGCCGGGTGAGCCCGTGCTGGACCGGGTCGATGTGGCCGGCGGCCAGCGCCTCGGCCACCAGCTCGTCGATCGCGATGCCGTTCTCCGCGTGCATCATGATCAGCGCGCCGGTCTCGGTGGCCCGCTGCATCGCCCGCAGGATCTCGCCGTCGGTGGCGTAGAACACCCCCGGGTAGGCCATGAACATCTTGAAGCTGTTCACGCCCTGGTCGATGCACGACTGCATCTCTTTCAACGACTGGTCGTCGACGTCGGCGACGATCATGTGGAAGCCGTAGTCGACGGCACAGTGGCCGTCGGCCTTCTCGTGCCAGGCGTCCAGCGTCGCCAGCAGCGACGTGCCCTTCTTCTGCACCGCGAAGTCGATGATGGTGGTGGTGCCACCCCACGCGGCCGCGGTCGTCCCGGTGGCGAACGTGTCCGACGAGTAGGTCCCGCCGAACGGCATCTCCATGTGCGTGTGCGCGTCGATGCCACCCGGGATCACGTACTTGCCGGTGGCGTCGACTTCCTCGTCGGCCACCGTGATCAGGCCCGGCTCGGTGACCGCGCCGATGGTCTCCCCCGTGATCAGCACGTCGGCGACGACCGGGCCGGTGGCGTTGACCACGGTCCCGCCGCGGATCAGCGTGCGCATGGCTCTCCCCCCTTCACGCCTCGGTCAACGGGCCGTAGGTGTCCGGCCTGCGGTCGCGGTAGAACTGCCACAGGTTCCGCACCTCGGCCAGCAGACCCATGTCCAGGTCGCGCACGACCACCTCGTCCTCCGAGTCCGAGGCCGCGTCGCCTACCAGCTCCCCCCGCGGGTCGACGAAGTAGGACTGGCCGTAGAAGTCGTTGTCGCCGAGCGGCTCGACCCCGACCCGGTTGATGGTGCCGACGAAGTACTCGTTGGCCACCGCGGCCGCGGGCTGTTCGAGCCGCCACAGGTACTCCGACAGGCCACGGCTGGTCGCCGACGGGTTGAACACGATCCGCGCGCCACCGAGCCCGAGCGCCCGCCACCCCTCCGGGAAGTGCCGCTCGTAGCAGATGTAGACGCCGATCTTGCCGACCGCGGTGTCGAACACCGGGTAGCCGAGGTTGCCCGGCCGGAAGTAGAACTTCTCCCAGAACCCTTTCACCTGCGGGATGTGGTTCTTGCGGTGCTTGCCCAGGTACGTGCCGTCGGCGTCGATCACCGCCGCGGTGTTGTAGTAGATCCCGGGCTGCTCCTCCTCGTACATCGGGACGACGAGCACTACCCCATGGCGCTCGGCGACCTCCTGCATGAGCTTGGTGGTCGGCCCGTCCGGGATCTGCTCGGTGTAGGAGTAGAACTCGGCGTCCTGCACCTGGCAGAAGTAGGGGCCGTAGAACAGTTCCTGCAGACACACCACCTGAGCACCCTGCGATGCCGCCTGCGCGATGTAGTCGACCGCGTTCGCGATCATCGATTCCTTGTCGCCGGTCCAGCGCTGTTGCACCAGAGCGGCCCGCACCACGTCAGGCACGCGCTTCTCCTTCCGCCGGGGCGGCGCCGGCCACCCGCATCGAGCCCGTGCCCGCGGTCAGCAGGACGTAGACGATCGATGCGGCGACCAGGCCGACCACCCACGAGTAGTCGTAGAACCCTTTCAGGAACGGGATCAGCCCGTCCGCCGGGAACGGACCTTCCTTGCCGGGGGCGGTGTAGGCACCACCGACCGCCAGCACGCCGCCGACGACCGTGGCGACGACGGCCTGCCAGTTCCACCCGCCTGTGAACCAGTACCTGCCCTTCTCCCGGTACAGCTCGGCCAGCTGCAGCTCGGTGCGGGCGCGCAGCCAGTAGCCGCTGATCAGCACGCCGGCGACGGCACCGAGCACCCCGCCGTAGAACACCAGCCAGCCGTTGATGTAGACGTCGGCGTTGGCCAGCAGCCGCCACGGCTGCACCACGATGCCCAGCACACCGGTGATCAGCCCGCCGACGGCGAAGCTGATCCGGCGCGGGAACGCGTTCGAGAAGTCGTACGACGGGCTGACCACGTTGGCCGCGATGTTCGCCGAGATGGTGGCCAGCACCAGCGCCACCAGTGACACGATCACCACGACCGGGCTGTCGAACCGGGAGGCGAGCAGGGCGGGATCCCAGATCTCCTCGCCGTACAGCACCGCGCCGCCGGAGGTGGTCAGCACCGCCACGACGGCGATGAACGTCATGGTGGTGGGCAGGCCGAGGATCTGCCCACGCATCTGCTTGCCCTGGCTGCCGCCGAAGCGGGTGAAGTCCGGCATGTTCAGCGACAGCGTCGCCCAGAAGGCGATCATCGCCATCAGCGACGGGGCGAACACCGTCCAGAACTCCACGCCCCAGCCCAGCTGCGACGGGCGCTCGAGGATCGGCCCGAATCCGCCCGCCTTGACCAGGACGTAGCTCATCATGATCAGGAAGGCGACGCTGACCAGCGGCGCCGTCCAGTTCTCGAACCGACGCACGGCGTCCATGCCCCGCCAGATGATCAGCAGCTGCAGCAGCCAGAACACCCCGAACGAGATCCACAGCGTGACGGGGTGGCCGGCCATCACCGGCGCGTTGAGCCATCCGTCGCCGGCCAGCGTGCCCACGACGACGTACATCGCGTGGCCGCCGACCCAGGTCTGGATGCCGAACCAACCGCAGGCGATGAAGGCGCGCAGCAGGGCCGCGAGGTTGGCGCCCCGCACGCCGTAGAACGCCCGCGCGAACACCGGGAACGGGATGCCGTACTTGGTGCCCGCGTGGCTGTTCAGCAGCATCGGGACGAGCACGACGAGGTTGCCGAGGGTGATCGTCATCAGGGCCTGGATCCAGTCCATGCCCAGCACGATCAGCCCGGAGGCGAGCAGATAGCTGGGGATGTTGTGGGCCATCCCCATCCACAACGCGAAGTAGTTGTACGTCGTCCAGGACCGCTTGGCGACCGGAACCGGTTCCAGGTCGTCGTTGCTGAAACGGCTGGCGCGGACGTCGGCGACCGCGACGTCGGCCAAGTCGACCCTGCCGTCGGGGTGGGTGATCTGTCGTGCCGAGCCGGCTACGCCTTCGGTAGAGTCGGCATTCCTTCCCCCAGTGGACGTCAACGCCATTGGGGCATAGTGCTGCCGGTCACACTGGACAGGCAGTGGCAGACTGTTCACAGCTGGTCAGCAGCGCGAACAGTCTGCCCGTTGACTGCCCCGGTGATCTGGGTCACGTATCACCTGATGTCCAGGTCGATGCACGCGTAGAACGCGTTCGCCGTGTCGTAGATGTTCCACACGGCCAGCAGTTTCTGTTTGCCGCTGTACCCGCTCAGGTCGATGGTGTGGGTCAGCCCGTTGGGCGGCTGCTGTCCCCCGCCGTCGAAATCGGCCACCTTCCGGTCACCGATGTAGTACTCGAAGTTGGACGTCCGGTGCGGCGCGGTGAACGTCCACGTGAACGACACCGAACGCGACACCGGCGTCGCCACCCACCCCTTGTTGTCGTCGTCCAGCTCCGCGAACCTGGCATTGCCGCCACTGCAGCTGCGCAGGCCCTTCGGCCCTTCGACGCTCTGCGGCTCCCAGGTGATCTGCCCGCATTGCACGATGCCTTGCGCGCACTGGGCTTGCCTGCTCGGCGGGTTGGAGATGTATCCGTGTGCACTGGCCGACGCGGTGGGGAGCACCAGCATGGCCAACGGCGTCAAGGCCACGGCGGCGAGCATCGTCGAGATGCGTTTGGTCATGATTCCTCCTCGATACGGCAGGGACCTCGAGGCGAGATGTGGTCTAGACCACTTTTCAGCATGACTCCCGCGCTCACCTGCGCCTAGGCCGTGCCGGCCGGCCTGCCCGTTCATGCCATCGGCACGTGTTCGCTCCGACACCGCTAAGGTGCACGTTGGTGCACTCTTTGGACTTACCGCTCAAAACCGACCGGCTCGTGCTCCGTCCGCATCGGCCGGAAGACGCCGCGGAGTTGCTCAGGTTCCACTCCCGGCCCGACGTCGCGCGCTACCTGCTCGTCGGGCCCTGGACGGCGGAGTACGCCGAGCAGGAGGTCGCCAAGCGCATCCCCAAGACCGGCCTGGACACCGACGCCAAAGCGCTCGCGCTGGTGCTGGAGCACGACGGCGTCGTCATCGGGGACCTCGGGCTGTGGACCACCGAGCATCCCCGGCTGGCCGAGATCGGCTGGACCCTCGACCCCGACTACGGCGGCCGGGGCCTGGCGGCGGAAGCGGCGCGTGCGGTGCTGTCCGCCGCGTTCGAGGTGTACGGACTGCACCGGGTGGCCGCGCAAATGGACGCGCGCAACACCGCTTCGGCCCGGCTGGCCAGGCGCGTGGGCATGCGACAGGAGGCCCACTTGCGCCGGAACTGGTGGTGCAAGGGCGAGTGGACCGACACGCTGATCTTCGCCAGGCTCGCCGACGACCCGCCGCCGCCGTGACGCGCCGTCAGCGCGACTGGCGGATCTCCCGGGCGAGCAACGCGACGTAGAGCGACAGCACCGACTCCGGGTCGTCCAGCGAGACACCGAGAACCTGCTCTATGCGCGCCAACTGCTGGTAGTAGGCGGTGCGCGAGACGTGCGCCGCGGCAGCCGCAGCGGACTTGTTGCCGCCGTGCACGCAGTAGTGCTTGAGCGTGTCCACCAGGCGGCTCCCTCGTGCCTCGTCACGCGCCAGCAGGGGGCCGAGCTCGCGCTCGGTGAACGCCACGACGCGTTCGTCGTCGGCCAGCAGGTGCAGCAGGCCGCGCAACCGCACGTCGTGCAGCCGGTGGAATCCCTTCGATTCCCCCGAGGGATTCGGCTGCACCGGTACCGCCCTGGCGACCTGCCCGGCTTCCAGCAGGCTGCGGCGTGCCTGGGAGATCTCCTCGACCGCCGTCCCGACGCCGATCACCACCGGCATCGGCTGCGCCGCCGCGGCGGAGGCCCGGTGAATGGACGACGACAGCCTGGACAGCACGGTGTCCACGTCCGCTTGCAGGGGAAGCGACAGCAACACCGTGACGTCGGTGTCGTCGACGACGCCGACGAGCGCGTCGACTCGTGTGCGGCGCGCGGCCAGCACGGTCGCTTCCGCCAGGTCACGCAGCACTTCCTGGGTCGCCATCGCCATCGCAGGCCGCCGCCCCGGCGGGGTGAGCGTGCGCGGACGCACCGACACCCCGACCAGCCTGCGATGCTGCAGCGGCACCCCCAGCGCGTTCGCCCGTGCGGCCAGGTCGGTCGGCGCGACCGGCGACGACACCAGCTCGGACAGCAAGGTTCGGTGGGCGTGCCGCTCCAGGCTCTCCCGTTCCCGTGCCGCCAGCCGGTGCACGGCCAATGCCGAAGCGGCCCGCTCGATGAGCACGATCAGCCGGTGGTTGGGTTCCTCGGGGCACATCAGCACCAGCCGGCCCCAGTCGTTGCGCCTGGCCCCGACCACCGTCACCAGCCAGCCGGCATCCTCGTCCCACCCGGTGCGCTCGTCCACCGTCACCGCTTTCGACCGCTCCGCCCAGTTGGCCAGCAGCTCGCTCGCCGACTCGCCCGCGGTGTCGTAGGCGAGCACGTCGTGGCCGAGCGTCTCCAGCACCACCGGGCGCCCGCACGCCGCCACGACCTCCCGGAGCACTTCCGCGGGCTCGGCACCCGCGACGGTGAGCGCGGTGAACGTCTCGTGAATCTGTTCCGCGGCACGCAGCTCGGCGACCTGCGCCTCGGAGATCATCCCGGCGATCGCCTCGGTCACCGCGACGTAGCGGGTCTCCTCGGCGAGCGTGATCACCGGCAGGTCACGCCGGTCCGCGGCGGCGATCAGCGCGGGCGGCAGCCGGTCGGTCCACCGGCGCACCAGCTCGATCACCAGGCCGGCGATCCCGATCTCGGCCAGCTGGTCGATGTAGGCGGCGAGCCCGTCGTCGTCCTTGGGCATCGCCACGCCGGTGGTGAGCACCAGCTCGCCGCCGCTGAGCAGCTGTGCGACCTCGGGCACCTCGACCACGTGCACCCAGCGCACCCGGTTGTTCAGCCCACCGGCCCCGGCCACCACGCTGGGCCGCCCGACCCGCAGCGGCTCCAGCCGCAGCACCTCGGAAATCGTCGGATACACCGGTTTCTCCTCCCCCTCGCGGCGGCCGTGCCGGCGTAAGTTTCCCGCCGGTTAAGACACAATGTACGGCGATTGCCGCGCAGGCGATACATGTTGTGCATGGTGTCCGCCGGTGGCCGCGGCGACACTCGAGACATGGAGCTCATCGATCGGCACCGCGCCGTGCTACCCAGCTGGCTGGCGCTGTACTACGACGAACCCATCGAGATCGTGCACGGCAACGGACGGCGGGTGACCGACTCGACTGGTCGAACCTACCTGGACTTCTTCGCGGGCATCCTGACCAACGCCCTGGGCTACGGGGTGGCCGAGGTCAACGACGCGGTCCGCAAGCAGCTCGACTCCGGGGTGCTGCACACCTCGACGCTGTATCTCATCCGCAGCCAGGTCGAGCTCGCCGAGCGGATCGCCGAGCTGTCCGGCATCCCCGACGCCAAGGTGTTCTTCACCAACTCCGGGACCGAGGCCAACGAGACCGCGCTGCTGCTGGCCACCCAGTACCGCCGCAGCGACCAGGTGCTGGCCATCCGCAACAGCTACCACGGCCGGGCGTTCGCCACCGTCGGCGTCACCGGCAACCGGGGCTGGTCGGCCAGCGCGCTGTCGCCGGTGCGGGTGTCCTACGTGCACGGCGGCTACCGGTACCGCAGCCCGTTCGCGCACCTCGACGACGAGGAGTACATCCAGGCCTGTGTGGACGACCTGCGCGATGTGCTCCAAACGGCGACCTCGGGCGACGTGGCATGCATGATCGCCGAGCCCATCCAGGGCGTCGGCGGGTTCACCGTGCCACCGGACGGCCTCTACGCGGCTTTCAAGGAGGTCCTGGACGAGTACGGCATCTTGTTCATCTCCGACGAGGTGCAGACCGGCTGGGGCCGCACCGGGGAGCACTACTGGGGCATCCAGGCGCACGGGGTCACGCCGGATCTGATGACGTTCGCCAAGGGCCTCGGCAACGGCTTGGCGATCGGTGGTGTGGTCGGGCGCGCGGAGATCATGGACTGCTTGAGCGCCAACTCGATCTCCACGTTCGGCGGCAACCCGGTGGCCACCGCCGGCGCGCTGGCGGTGCTCGACTACGTGGAGTCGCACGACTTGCAACGCAACGCCGCTGTGCAAGGCGCCAGGCTGCTCACCGGCCTGCAGGCGATCGCCAACGATCACGACATCATCGGTGAAGTGCGAGGAAAGGGGCTGATGGTCGGCATCGAGCTCGTCGAGCCGGGCGGGAAGGTTCCCAGCCCGACCCTGGCGACGGCGGTGTTGGAGGAGACCCGGGCACGGGGTGTTCTGGTGGGCAAGGGCGGTCTGCACGGCAACGTCATCCGGCTGGCCCCACCGATGACGATCACGACCGAGGAAATCGACGAAGGCTTGGCAGCCATTCGGGACGCCGTGGCGGCGGCACAGGAGGTTACGCGATGACCGCGCGAATCACGCACTGGATCGACGGCAAGCTGTGGGACGGTGAGGCCGAGCGCAGCGGTGAGGTCTACAACCCGGCGACGGGTGAGGTCACCGCGCGGGTCGACTTCGCCGGCCCCAAGGAGATCGAGGCCGCCGTGGCCAGCGCGAAGGCCGCGTTCCCGAAGTGGCGGGACACCTCGCTGGCGAAGCGGCAGGCGGTGCTGTTCGCCTTCCGCAGCCTGCTCGACGCCAAGCGGCGCGAGCTGGCCGAGATCATCACCAGCGAGCACGGCAAGGTGGTCGACGACGCGCTGGGCGAGATCGCCCGCGGCATCGAGTCGGTCGACTTCGCCTGCGGCATCCCCGCGCTGCTCAAGGGCGGCTTCAGCGAGAACGTCTCGACCAACATCGACGTGTACTCGATCCGGCAGCCGCTCGGCGTGGTCGGCATCATCTCGCCGTTCAACTTCCCGGCCATGGTGCCGCTGTGGTTCATCCCGGCCGCGCTGGCGTGCGGGAACGCCGTCGTGCTCAAGCCGAGCGAGAAGGACCCGTCCGCGTCGATCCTGCTCGCCCAGCTGCTGAAGGAGGCGGGCCTGCCGGACGGCGTGTTCACCGTGCTGCACGGTGACAAGGTGGCCGTGGACGGCCTGCTGGCGCACGAGGACGTCAAGGCGATCTCGTTCGTCGGTTCCACCCCGGTGGCGCGCTACATCTACGCCACCGGCACCTCGCACGGCAAGCGGGTGCAAGCGCTCGGCGGCGCGAAGAACCACATGGTGGTGCTGCCCGACGCGGACATCGACCGCGCGGCCGACGCCGCCGTGTCGGCCGGTTTCGGCTCGGCGGGTGAGCGCTGCATGGCGGTGTCCGTGGTGGTCGCGGTCGACCCGATCGGTGACGAGCTGGTCGACAAGATCGTGGAGCGGGCCAAGAAACTGCACGTCGGAGACGGCAAGCGGGCGGGATGCCAGATGGGCCCGCTGGTGACCAAGCAGCACCGGGACAAGGTGGCCTCGTACATCGACGCCGGCCTGGAAGCGGGCGCCAAGCTGGTGCTGGACGGCCGCGAGCACACCATCGACGGCGAGCCCGGCGGCTTCTGGCTCGGCCCCACGGTGTTCGACCACGTCAAGCCGGACATGTCGATCTACACCGACGAGATCTTCGGCCCGGTGCTGTCCGTGGTGCGCGCCGGCTCGTACCCGGAGGCGGTGGAGCTGATCAACAGCAACCAGTACGGCAACGGCACCGCGATCTTCACCAACGACGGTGGTGCGGCGCGCCGGTTCCAGCACGAGATCGAGGTCGGCATGGTCGGCGTGAACGTGCCCATCCCGGTCCCGGTCGGGTACTACTCGTTCGGCGGCTGGAAGGCGTCGCTGTTCGGCGACACGCATGCCTACGGACCCGACGCGGTGCACTTCTTCACCCGCACCAAGGTGATCACCAGCCGCTGGCTCGACCCGTCGCACGGCGGAGTCGACCTCGGCTTCCCGCAGAACTGATTCATCACTGATCCGGTCGTTCACCGACCGCTGGGCGCCCGTCGCAGCGATGCGGCGGGCGCCTGCTGCTTCGGGCGGTCGTCAGCTCCGCGGGACGTCGGCGGCGACCCGGAATCCGGTGTTCCCGGTGGACGAGTCCGGCGTCAGTCCTTGCCGGGCGCTGACCCGGTAGCGGCGGCAGTACGACTCGTGGCAGAGGTACGAACCGCCGCGCGTGCTGCGCAGCACGCCCGACTCGGGTCCGCGCGGGTTGTCACCGACGCGACGCAGGTAGTACGTCGGGTCGAACCAGTCATGGCACCATTCCCACACGTTTCCGGTCATGTTGTAGAGACCGAAAGCGTTGGGCTCGTACTCCCGCACCGGACATGTACCCAGCCACCCGTCGGCTTCGGTGTTGTGCTGTGGGAAGGTTCCCTGCCAGACGTTCATCCGGTGCTTGCCGCCGGGTTCGAGCTCGTCGCCCCACGGAAACGCGCAGCCGGTGAGCCCGCCGCGGGCGGCGTACTCCCACTCGGCTTCGGTCGGCAGCCGTACCCCCGCCCACGCGCAGTAGGCCGCCGCATCATGCCACGACACGTGCACCACCGGGTGGTCCTCCAGCCCGTCGAGATCGGACTGCGGACCGCACGGATGCCGCCAGTCTGCGCCCTCGACCTGCCGCCACCACGGCGCCGCCGCCACCCCGCGGGTCGGTGGGAAGTCGTCCGGGAGCAGGCCCGCGAAGACGAACGACCAGCCGTACCGTTCCGCCTCGGTGCGGTAGCCGGTGGCCTCGACGAAGGCGGCGAACTCGGCGTTGGTCACCGCGGTCGGGCTGATCAGGAACGGGGCGAGCCGCACCCGGTGCACCGGTCCTTCCCCGTCCTCCGGATACGCCCGAGGATCCTCGCTGCCCATGAGGAATTCGCCGCCGTCGAGCCGGATCAGGCCATCGGTGCCGGGCGGGTCGCCGGGCGGCCGAGCGTCAGGCGAACGAGCCGATGTGCGCGCCGCCGGAACCTCCGGCCGCGCCCCGGAGGCCCGCGATGCCGACACCTCGGGTGACTGCGGCATAGCCGGGGCGCCGCCTGGACCCGTGCGTGCGGCGGAGACACCGCAACAGCCGGAACGTCCGCCGCCGTCACTCGTGGGCGGCACGGCACCGCTCCCTCGCCTGCTCGCTGGCCAGATCGCTGCACTGGTCGTCGGCAAGATCGAACCGCACCGTGTGCAGCGTGCCGGTGAACGCGTTGTCGACCACCGGATAGTCGTCGGTCACCGGGGTCGCCCGGTCGCAGCCGACGTCGAAGGTCTCGTCGAAGGCGAAGTAGTACGGGATCGTCGCCTCGATCTGTCCTTGCGCCACCTTCTCCCCGTCGACCAGCAGCGTCCCGGTGCCGCCGCGACCGACCCCGCCGCCGTGGTACCTGAAGTCGAACACCAACTCGTGCCTGCCGGGCAGCAGCGGTGCCGGGGCGGTGATCTTCTGCACGGACAGCCCGAAGTAGTTGTAGGCATAGCTCGGCTTGCCGTCCACCAGGTAGAACGACCAGCCGCCGAAGCGACCGCCCTGCGCCACGATCACCCCGCCTGCGCCGCCGTCCGGGATCTCCACCTGGGCGGTGATGGTGAACGAGCGGTTCTTGACGTTCGGCGCGGTCTCCTCGGTCAGGCGCAGCCCTGGGCCGTGGAACGTGATGACGTTGCGGTCGCCGTGCAGGTCGAGCCTGCCCGCTTCCTTGGGGTTCTCCCGCTCGGTCATCCGGTCGTCGAGCGGGAAGACGTTGTGCTTGGCCGCTTCGATCATGAACAGCTGCTGCAGCTCGCGCAGCTTCTCCGGGTGCTCGGCAGCCAGGTCGCGCGCCTGGGAGAAGTCCTCGGCCACGTGGTACAGCTCCCAGACGTCGTCGTCGTAGGAGCGCGGTGTGCCGGACTGCACCATCTCCCACGGCGTGCCGTGCCGGGTGACCGCCATCCAGCCGTCGTGGTAGATGCCGCGGTTGCCGACCATTTCGAAGTACTGCACCCGCCGCCGGTCCTCGGCGTCCGGGTCGTCGAACGTGTAGCGCATGCTGGTGCCCTCGATGGGCTGCTGCGCCACCCCGTCGACCGAGGCCGGCTGCGGGATCCCGGCCACGTCCAGGATCGTCGGCATGATGTCGATGACGTGGTGGAACTGCTGCCGGATGCCGCCGCGGTCGGCGATCCCGTTCGGCCAGTGCATGATCATGCCGTCCCGGGTGCCGCCGAAGTGGGAGGCGACCTGCTTGGTCCACTGGAACGGGGTGTTCATCGCCAGCGCCCAGCCGACCGGCCCGTGCACGTGGGTGGTCGGATCGCCCAGCACGTCGTCGTGCGCGTTGATGAACTCGGCGGAGTCGACCAGCCCGCTGGCGATCCGGTGCTCGTTCAGCGTGCCGCCGACACCGCCCTCCCCGGAAGCGCCGTTGTCGCCCAGGATGTAGACGATCAGCGTGTCGTCCAGCACGCCTAGCCGTTCCAACGCGTCCACCAGCCGCCCGACCTGCACGTCGGTGTGCTCGGCGAACCCGGCGTACAGCTCCATCAACGAGGCCGCCGCCCGCTTCTCGGCGCCGGACAGCTCGTCCCAGTGCGGCACGTCGTCCGGCCACGGCGCCAGCTCGGTGTCCGGTGGCACGACACCCAGCTCTTTCTGCCGCTGCAGGGTGATCTCGCGCTGTCGGTCCCAGCCGTGGTCGAACTTGCCCCGGTACTTCTCCCGGTACTCCTTGGGCACGTGGTACGGCGCGTGCGTGGCGCCGAAGGCCAGATAGACGAAGAACGGCACATCCGGCTTGAGGGTGTGCTGGTCGGTGATCCAGGAGATCGCCTGGTCCACCAGGTCCTCGGACAGGTGGTAGCCGTCCTCGGGGCGGCGGTCCGGCTCGATCGGCGTGGTGCCGTCGAACAGCAGCGGATACCAGTGGTTCATCTCCGCGCCGAGAAAGCCGTAGAACTTCTCGAACCCTTCCCCGGTCGGCCACCGGTCGAACGGGCCGGCAGGGCTGACGTCCCGCACCGGCGTCTGGTGCCACTTGCCGAACGCCGCCGTGTTGTACCCGTTGCCCGCCAGCACTTGGGCCAACGTGGCCGCACTGCGCGGCCGGATGCCGTTGTACCCGGGGGCGGCGCTGCACATCTCGGTGGTCACGCCCATGCCCACCGAATGGTGGTTGCGCCCGGTCAGCAACGCCTGCCGGGTCGGTGAGCACAGCGCCGTGACATGGAAACGGGTGTAGCGCAGGCCGCCTGCGGCCAGCCGCTCGGCCGTGGGCATGTGGCAGGGCCCGCCGTAGGCGCTCGGTGCCCCGTAGCCCATGTCGTCGATGAGCACCACCACCACGTTCGGCGCGCCCTCCGGGGGACGCACTGGCCGCGGCGGCGAGAAGGGCGGGTGCTGGTTGCGCACATCGACCGCCGTCGCCGACGGGCGGGGATCGTCCGGTATCGGCAGGTGATACCTGCCGGCGTGCGGTTCAGGCATCGCGGTACTCCCTCGGTGCTCGCCTGCGCGACACGAACCGTGCAGCCTCGCCACTTCGCCCAGCCCCGGCTCCTGCGGCGCACGCGCAGGCCTCGGTCGGCGCGACGCATGGAAGGCATACAGGCACCGCCACGTCCACGACGGTCGGGAGGCCAAGCCGAAGCGGCTGGGTCGCGTAATACGCAACTAATTGGCCTATATGCAACTTCGACGATGCAGTCGGACGGCCGGGGTTGTCAATACCGCCCAATGGGCGAACGATCGGGTGCCGCTTACGACCGGATCACCGGTGGCCCAGGCGCGCGGACAGCTCGCGCGCAGCTACCTGCAGCTCGGCGACCATCTCGCGCATCTGCTTGCGCTTCATCCGGTAGGCCGGCCCGGAGGCGCTGATTGCAGCGATCACGGCGTCCCCCCTGCCGTGCACCGGCACCGCGACGCCGTGCAAGCCAGGTTCGAACTCCTCGATGGCCACCGCGTAGCCGTCGCGGCGTACCCGCTCCAGTTCCTCGCGGAGCCTGCGCGGGTCGGTGATCGTGCGCGGCGCGACCGCCTCCAGCTCCTTGCTCAGGATCTCGTCCTGCTGCGCCCGTGACGCGGCGGCCAGCAGCACTTTGCCACTGGAGGACGTGTGCGGAGGCGTCCGCTGTCCGATCCAGTTCTGTGTCGACACCGCCGCAGGGCCGCGCGCCTCGCAGATGTTGATGACGTCGGCGCCGTCGAGCACCGCGATGTGCACCGATTCGCCGAGCTTGTCCGCCAGCTCCTCGCACAACGGCGTCCCGACCCGGACGATCTCGGACTGACGACCGAGGGCCCCGGTGAAGCGCAGCACGCCGATGCCCAAGGTGAAGCGGCCGCGCTCGCCGTGCTGCTCCACCAGCTCGCGCGCCTGCAACGTGGCCACCAGGCGGGAAGCGGTCGACTTGTGGACGCCGAGGTGTTCGGCGATCTCGGTGATGCCTGCCTCGCCCGCGCTCGCGAGCAGTTCCAGGATCGCGATGGCGCGATCGACCGACTGCACCACGCCCGCCTCACGGTCGTGCGGCGAGTTGCCCATGTCGCAACAGTAATCGCTACCCTGGCGGCTGGCGCCGCGATGTGACGACCCGCCGCAACCTCCGTGACTCTGTTGCGCATCAGTACACTGGTTTCGGACTACGCAACTTTGGCCGTCGGTCGGCGTGTGCGCCGCGACGGCCGAGCGTAGGGTGGGCTCGGCACGCCGTACGCCGTCGACGAGGACGGCGGCTCCCGGACGGGCCGCGTCGGCCCGCGGAGCTCGACGTGCCGGAACGACGTACCCGAGCGGATGACTTCGGCGGCATGAAGGACTTGTTCATCGCGGGGGCCTGGACCGATTCCACGGCACAGACGCCCGCCACACGCACGATCTACAACCCGTTCGACGGCTCGGAGCTGGCGACCGTCTCGGAGGCCACGGCGGAGGATGTCGACGCCGCAGTGGCCGCGGCGAAGCGTGCCCAGCCCGAGTGGTGGGGGTCGACCAGCGCCACCGAGCGGGGCGACCTGCTGCGCCGGGTCGCGGACCTGCTGGTGCGGGACCGCGAGGAGCTGGCGCGCACCGAGTGCCTCGACACCGGAAAGACCGTCAAGGAGGGCCGCATCGACGTCGACGACGTCGTGTCGGTCTTCCGCTACTACGCGGACCTGGCGGACAAGGACGCCGGGCGCGTGGTCGACACCGGCAATCCGGACGCGATCAGCCGCATCGTCCACGAACCGGTGGGGGTCTGCGCGCTCATCGCGCCGTGGAACTACCCGCTGCTGCAGATCTCCTGGAAGATCGCTCCGGCGCTGGCCGCGGGCAACGCCGTGGTCGTCAAACCGAGCGAGCTGACGCCGATGACCACCATCCACCTGGTCCGGCTGCTCGCCGAAGCCGGTGTCCCGGACGGCGTGGTCAACCTCGTGCTTGGGTCGGGGGCCGTGGTGGGCGAGCGCATGGTCTCCCATCCGGACGTGGACATGGTCTCGTTCACCGGCGGGCTGGCCACCGGACGGCGGATCATGGCCGCCGCCGCGGCCGGGCCGAAGCGGGTCGCGCTCGAGCTGGGCGGCAAGAACCCGAACGTGGTCTTCGCCGACGTCGACCTCGACACGGCGGTGGACTACGCCCTCGCCGCGGCGTTCCTGCACTCCGGCCAGGTGTGTTCCGCCGGTTCGCGGCTGATCCTGCACGAGGACATCCACGACGACTTCGTCGCCGAAATGGCCCGCCGGGCCGAGGCGATCGTGCTGGGCAACGGCCTGGACGACGACACCGAATGCGGGCCGCTGATCTCCGCCGAGCACCGCGCGAAGGTGGAGAAGTACATCGAGCAGGCGGTCGCCGACGGGGCGCGGCTGGTGTGCGGCGGCACCCGGCCGGACGACCCCGAGCTGCGCGACGGCTACTTCCTGCGGCCGACGATCTTCACCGACGTCGCCTCGGACTCGGCCATCGTGCAGGAGGAAGTCTTCGGACCGGTGGTCACCGTCGAGCGGTTCCGCACCGAGGAAGAAGCCGTCCGGCTGGCCAACGACACCGAGTACGGCCTGGCCGGCGCCGTGTGGACCAACGACGCCTCGCGCGCCCAGCGGGTCGCCGGGGCGCTGCGGCACGGCACCGTCTGGATCAACGACTACCACCCGTACCTGCCGCAGGCCGAGTGGGGCGGCTTCGGCAAGTCCGGGATCGGCCGGGAACTGGGGCCGACCGGGCTGGACGAGTACCGGGAAAGCAAGCACATCTACCAGAACACGCGGCCCGCGCCGCTGCGCTGGTTCGCCGGGAACGGAGGCGTATGAGCACCGCGACGTACGACTACGTGATCGTGGGCGGCGGTTCGGCCGGTTGCGTGCTGGCGAACCGGCTGTCCGCCGACCCGTCGACGACCGTCCTCGTGCTGGAAGCCGGCCGGAGCGACTTCTCCTGGGACATCTTCACGCACATGCCGGCGGCGTTGACGATGGTGATCGGCAACCCGCTGTACGACTGGCGCTACGAGTCCGAGCCCGAGCCGTACATGGGCGGCCGCCGCGTCTACCACGGCCGCGGCAAGATGCTGGGCGGCTCCAGCTCCATCAACGGCATGATCTTCCAGCGCGGCAACCCGATGGACCTGGAGCGCTGGGCGTCCGACCCGGGCATGGAGACCTGGGACTACGCGCACTGCCTGCCCTACTTCAAGAAGATGGAGCACTGCACGGCGGGCGCGGACGACTGGCGCGGCCAGGGCGGCCCGCTCTGGCTGGAGCGCGGCCCGGCCACCAACCCGCTGTTCTCCGCCTTCCTGGAGGCGGCGACCCAGGCCGGCTACCCGCTCACCGACGACGTCAACGGCTACCGGCAGGAAGGCTTCGCGCGGTTCGACCGCACCATCAAGAACGGCAGGCGCTGGTCGGCCGCTCGCGCCTACCTGCACCCGGTCAAGCACCGGGAGAACCTGACCGTGAAGACCCTCTGCCACGTGCACCGGGTGGTCTTCGGCGGGCCGGACGGCAAGCGCGCCGTGGGCGTGGAGTACACCCGCTTCGGCAGCCGCCGCGTGCGCCGGGTCAGCGCGGGAGAGGTCATCCTGTGCGGCGGCGCCTTCAACACCCCGCAGCTGCTCCAGCTGTCCGGGGTGGGTGATCCCGAGCTGCTGCGCCCGCTCGGCATCGACGTGGTCGCGCCGCTGCCGGGCGTCGGCCAGAACCTGCAGGACCACCTCGAGGTGTACGTGCAGCACGCGTGCAAGCAGCCGATCAGCCTCAACCCGGCGCTGAAGCTGCGCAACCGCCCGAAGATCGGCCTGCAGTGGCTGCTCGGCAGGAAGGGACCCGGAGCGACCAACCACTTCGAGGCGGGCGGCTTCGTCCGGGGCAACGACGAGGTCGACTACCCCAATCTGATGTTCCACTTCCTGCCGATCGCGGTGCGCTACGACGGCACCCCGGTCGACGCGGAACACGGCTACCAGGTGCACATCGGGCCGATGTACTCCGACGTGCGCGGCTCGGTCACCATCCGCTCGGCCAACCCGAAAGAGCCACCCGCGCTGCGGTTCAACTACCTGTCCACGCCGAACGACCGCAAGGAGTGGGTCGAGGCGATTCACGTGGCGCGCAAGATCCTCAGCCAGCCCGCTCTCCGACCGTACGACGCGGGCGAGATCTCGCCGGGGCCGTCGGTGCAGACCGACGAGGAGATCCTGGCTTGGGTGGCCAAGGACGCCGAGACGGCCTACCACCCGTGCGGCACCGCGCGGATGGGTATCGGCGAGAACGACGTGGTCGATCCGCTCAGCATGCGCGTGCACGGGGTGGAAGGGCTGCGCGCGGTCGACGCCTCGGTGATGCCGTACCTGACCAACGGCAACATCTACGCGCCGGTGATCATGCTCGCGGAGAAGGCAGCCGACCTGATCACGGGCAACACTCCCCTGCCGCCCGCGGATGTGCCGTTCTACCGGCACCGCAAGGAGGAACAGAAAGCCGGCGAGAAACAGAAAGCCGGCGCCGAAGAGCAGCCGGAGCAGTAGCCGTCCGCAGCAGACAGCCGGCCCTCGCGACAGCGGAGGGCCGGCTGTCGCACACCTCGGGTGATCAGGCGGTCGGCAGCGCCTCCAGCCGGGCGGTGATCCGCTCGATGTCGGCTTCCGCCGCGGCCTTGCGCGCCTTGACCTTCTCCACCACGTCGGCCGGTGCCTTCTCCAGGAACGACGGGTTGGACAGCTTCTTCTCGGCCTGCTCCAGCTCCTTGCGGGCGGCGGCCAGGTCCTTCTCGGCGCGCTTGCGCTCCGCGGCCACGTCCACGGCGCCGGACAGGTCGAGTTCCACCGCCACCACGCCGCCGGTCAGGTTCACCTCGACCGAGACCGTGGCATCGAATCCGTCGTCCGGCGTGTTCAGCCGGGCCAGCGAGCGCACCGCCGCTTCGTGCGCGGCCAGCTCCGCCAGTCCGGGGCCGGACAGCCGGGCCGCCACCCGCTGCCCCGGCTTGAGGCCCTGGTCGGAGCGGAACCGCCGGATCTCGGTCACCAGCCGCTGCACGTCCGCGATCCGTCGCGCCGCCGCCTGGTCGGGCTGCTGCCCGGCCGACTTCGGCCACTCGGCGATCACCAGCGATTCCCCGCCGGTCAGCGACGTCCACAGCACCTCGGTGACGAACGGGATCACCGGGTGCAGCAGCCGCAGCAGCGTGTCCAGCACCCGGCCGAGCACCACCCGCGTGGTCTCGGCGCGCTGGCCGCCCTCCGCCAGCTGCACCTTGGCCAGCTCCACGTACCAGTCGCAGAACTCGTCCCAGGTGAAGTGGTAGAGCGCGTCGCACAACTTGGCGAACTCGAACTGCTCGAACCGCTCGTCCACCTGCACCACGAGCTGGTCGAGCTGGTCCAGGATCCACCGGTCCGCGTCGGTGAGCTCGGCGCCCTCCGGCAGGTCCGCCACCCGCGCCCCGTTCATCAGGGCGAACCGGCTGGCGTTCCACAGCTTGGTGCAGAAGTTCCTGGACCCGGCGGCCCACTCCCGCGCGATCGCCATGTCGGCACCCGGGTTCGCCCCGCGGGCCAGAGTGAACCGGGTGGCGTCCGCGCCGAACTCGTTCAGCCAGTCCAGCGGGTCGATGACGTTGCCGCGCGACTTGGACATCTTCTTGCCCGTCGCGTCGCGGATCAGGCCGTGCAGGAACACGTGGTCGAACGGCTGCTTGCCGTCCATTGCGTAGGTGCCCAGCATCATCATCCTGGCCACCCAGAAGAACAGGATGTCGTAGCCGGTGACCAGGACGGTGGTCGGGTAGAACGTGCGCAGGTCGGCGGTGTCCTCCGGCCAGCCGAGCGTGGAGAACGGCCACAGCCCGGAGGAGAACCAGGTGTCCAGCACGTCGGGGTCCTGCTCCCACTCCCCCGGCGGCAGCTCGTCGTCCGGGCCGAGGCAGATCTCCTGGCCGTCCGGGCCGTAGTAGACCGGGATGCGGTGGCCCCACCACAACTGGCGCGAGATGCACCAGTCGTGCATGTCGTCGACCCAGTCGAAGTAGCGCTTGGCCAGCTCCGGCGGGTGGATGGTGGTCCGGCCGTCGCGCACCGCGTCGCCGGCGGCCTTCGCCAGCGGCGCCACACGCACCCACCACTGCATGGACAGCCGGGGCTCGACGATCGTGTCGCACCGCGAGCAGTGGCCGACCGCGTGCACGTACGGGCGCTTCTCCGCGACGATCCGGCCCTGCTCCCGCAGCGCCGCCACCACGGCGGGCCGTGCCTCGAACCGGTCCAGGCCCTGGAACGGGCCGGGCGCGGTGATCACGGCCTGCTCGTCCATGATCGTCAGCGCGGGCAGGTCGTGCCGCTTGCCGATCTCGAAGTCGTTCGGGTCGTGCGCCGGGGTGACCTTGACCGCACCGGTGCCGAACTCCGGGTCGACGTGCTCGTCGGCCACGATCGGGATCCGCCTGCCGGTCAGCGGCAGCTCCACCTCCGTGCCGACCAGGTGCTTGTACCGCTCGTCGTCCGGGTGCACGGCCACCGCCGTGTCGCCGAGCATCGTCTCGGCCCGGGTGGTGGCCACCACGATGGAGTTCTCCCCGTCGCCGTAGCGGATCGACACCAGCTCGCCGTCGACGTCGGCGTGCTCGACCTCGATGTCGGACAGCGCGGTGTGGCACCGCGGGCACCAGTTGATGATGCGCTCGGCGCGGTAGATCAGCCCGTCGTCGTAGAGCTTCTTGAAGATCGTCTGCACCGCGCGGGACAGCTGCTGGTCCATCGTGAAGCGCTCACGGGTCCAGTCCACGCCGTCGCCGAGGCGGCGCATCTGGGACAGGATCTTGCCGCCGTAGGTCTCCTTCCACTCCCACACGCGCTCGACGAACTTCTCGCGGCCGAGGTCGTGGCGGGACAGGCCCTCGTTGGCCAGCTCGCGCTCGACGACGTTCTGCGTCGCGATGCCCGCGTGGTCGGTGCCGGGCAGCCACAGCACGTTGTAGCCCTGCATGCGGCGGCGCCTGGTCAGCGCGTCCATCAGGGTGTGGTCCAGGGCGTGCCCCATGTGCATCGCACCGGTGACGTTCGGCGGCGGGAGCACGATGGTGTACGGCGGCTTCTCCGAGTCCGCCTCCGCCGTGAAGTAGCCCGCGTCTACCCAGCGCTGGTACAGCTCGGCCTCGTGCTCGGCCGGGTTCCATGCGGTGGGCAGATCAGTGCTGGGGCGAGAAGCGTTGTCGGTCACGTTCTGCAGTCTACGAATCCGCTGTTGGCCGCCTCACTCGGATTCCCCCTTCGCCGCCCGCCCGGCCGCACCGGGGCCGTCTCGCCGGACGAGTCGCGACCAGCGGCGATGGCGATACCGGAACAGCCACCGTGCGAACTTCGCGACCACCGGCGTGAGCATCCCGGCGTCGATCAGCACGGTGTCGGTGTATCGGCACCGTCCCGGCCCGGCCGGCTCGGCGTGCAGGGTGTGCTGCCAGCGACGCACGACGCCGCCGCGTTCCTCGCTGCGCAGCGTGCGGCTCGCCGGATCCACCTTCGCCACGGTGATGGTGTAGCGGCCGAGCGGGACGAGGCCGAGCAGGAACAGCCAGCCGGTCAGCGAATCGCCTTCTCGGGGCAGGTCGGTGTACGAGCGCAGCACCGGCAATCGGATCCACGGGCGTAGCACGTAGCTGACGGTCTCCGTCCGTTGCAGTCGCTCCCATACCGCGTCGGCGTCGGCGTTCAGCACCGACTCCACGCGCACCGTCCTGTCCATGACGGCGTCGATCCCTTTCGTCGATCCCTTTCGTCAATCGCTTTCGTCGAGCACCTTGGCCAGCACCGCGGCGTGTGAATGCCGGACGTCCCGCGTGGCCGTCAGCAACGTCACCGGTCCCCTTTCGGCCAGCTCGCGCAACCGGTCCAGCCCGCGTTGCGCGGCCTCGGACTCCAGCTCGGCGCGATAGCGGCGCGCGAACTCGGCGAAGCGCTCCGGATCGTGCCCGAACCAGCGGCGCAGTTCGGCCGACGGCGCCACGTCGGTGAGCCATTCCGCGTCCAGACTGTCCTTGCGGACGCCGCGTGGCCACACACGATCCACCAGCACACGGGTGCCGTCGCTGGGGGACGGCTCGTCGTAGACCCTGCGGACGCGCATATCGCCAGCGTAACGATCCCCAACGGCCCCTTTCGGCCCTCGGTTCCGGTTGCCAACGGGTGCATCATGGGGAACGTGGCACGCAAAGCACCCCGGACGGACATCGACGAATCGCAACTGGAAGTCAGCAAGCCGAAGGACTGGGCGGCCGGCCTTCCGGGCGTCGCCGTCTCGGTCAAACGGACGGTCGAGCAGGTCGGTCCGGTGCGCAGTGTGCGCGCACTCCGGCTGATCAACCAGCGGGACGGCTTCGACTGCCCGGGATGCGCCTGGCCGGAGCCACAGGAAGCGGCAGGCGAGAAACGCAAACCGATCGAGTTCTGCGAGAACGGCGCCAAGGCGGTCGCCGAGGAGGCCACCAAGCGGCGGGTGACACCGGAGTTCTTCGCCCAGCACCCGATCGCGGAACTGGCCGAGCGCACCGACTACTGGCTCGGCCAGCAGGGCCGGATCACCGAGCCGATGGTGTTGCGGCCGGGCGCCACGCACTACGAGCCGATCGAGTGGGACGACGCGTTCGCGCTGATCGCCGCGAAGCTGAAGGGGCTGAGCAGCCCGGACGAGGCGATCTTCTACACGTCGGGCCGCACGTCCAACGAAGCCGCGTTCGCCTATCAGCTGCTGGTCCGCAGCTTCGGGACGAACAACCTGCCGGACTGCTCCAACATGTGCCACGAGTCCTCCGGTGCGGCGCTGACCGAGACGATCGGCGTCGGCAAGGGCTCGGTCACCCTGGCCGACTTCGCCATGGCCGACCTGATCGTGGTGGTCGGCCAGAACCCGGGCACCAACCACCCGCGGATGCTGTCCGCGCTGGAACGGGCCAAGGACAACGGCGCCAAGATCATCGCGATCAACCCGTTGCCGGAAGCGGGCCTGATGCGCTTCCGCAACCCGCAGAAGGTGCGCGGGCTGATCGGCAAGGGCACCCCGCTGGCCGACGAGTTCGTCCCGGTGCGCATCGCGGGCGACCTGGCGTTGTTCACCGCCATCGGCAGGCTGCTGGTGGCCAAGGACGCGGTGGACACCGAGTTCGTCCAGCGGTACACCGCGGGCTTCGAGGACTACCGCAAGCACGTGACCGAGGTGTCGTGGGACGACATCCTCGAAGCCACCGGGCTGACCCGGGAGAAGATCGAGCGGGTCGCGGACATGTTCGCCGCCTCCGAGCGCACCATCGTGTGCTGGGCGATGGGCCTGACCCAGCACCGCAAGGCGGTGCCGACGATCCGCGAGATCGTCAACGTCCTGCTGCTGCGCGGCATGATCGGCAAACCGGGCGCGGGCGCGTGCCCGGTACGCGGCCATTCGAACGTGCAGGGCGACCGCACCATGGGCATCTACGAGAAGATGCCGGAGCCGTTCCTGGCCGCGCTCGAGCGCGAGTTCGACATCAAGGTGCCGCGCAAGCACGGCTACGACACCGTGGAAGCGATCAAGGCGATGGCCGACGGCCGTGCGAAGGTGTTCATGGCCATGGGCGGCAACTTCGTGTCCGCCACCCCGGACACCGCGTTCACCGAGCAGGCGCTGCGGTCGTGCGAGCTGACCGTGCACGTGTCGACCAAGCTGAACCGGTCGCACGTGGTGCCCGGCCGCACCGCGCTGATCCTGCCCGCGCTCGGCAGGACGGAGCGCGACCTGCAAGCCGGCGGGGAGCAGTTCGTCACGGTCGAGGACTCCATGTCCGTCGTGCACCGTTCGCGGGGGACGCTGGCGCCTGCCGGCCCGAAACTGCGCAGCGAGGTGTCCATCGTGTGCGGCCTCGCCCGAGCGCTGTTCGGCCCGGATCACCCGGTGCCGTGGTCGTCGTTCGAGAAGGACTACGACACCATCCGGGACTACATCGCCCGCGTGGTGCCCGGCTGCGACGACTACAACGCCAAGGTGCGGCAGCCGGACGGGTTCGTGCTGCCGCATCCGCCGCGGGACCGGCGTGAGTTCCCCACCGCCACCGGGCGGGCGAACTTCACCGTCAACGAGATCGAGGTGCTGCGGGTCCCGCCCGGGCGGCTGATCCTGCAGACGCTGCGCAGCCACGACCAGTACAACACCACCATCTACGGCCTGTCCGACCGTTACCGGGGCATCGAGAACGGCCGCCGGGTGGTGCTGGTCAACGCCGAGGACCTGGCCGAGCGCGGGCTGCGCGACGGTCAGTTGGTGGACGTGATCTCCGAGTTCGAGGGCACCGAACGCCGGGCGGAGCGGTTCCGGACCGTCGCCTACCCGACACCGCGTGGCTGTGCGGCGGCGTACTTCCCGGAGGCCAACGCCCTGGTTCCGGTGCAGGCGGTCGCGGAGATCTCCAACACGCCGGCGTCGAAGTCGATCATCGTGCGCCTGGAGCCCAGGGACGACGGCCAGGACGCGGCGCGGCCGGTCACGAACCGGCCGCGGTGATGACGGGGATGATGGCGGCGGTGGCCACCACCGCGGTCATCTCCTCGATCGCCTTCCGGGTGGCGTCCGAGGCCCAGTTGCCTTCCGCGATGGCTTTGGCGCGCTGCTTGGCCAGCTTGCGGTCGGCAGCGCCGACCACCCGCGGCACCGCGTCGACGGCGTGCAGCAGGGCGATCAGCGCGGCCAGCCGCGGCTCCGGCTGGACACCGTCGACCAGGGCGCGGCGCAGGTGAGCCCGCAGTTCGGCTTCGTGCGTGGAGTCGTGGGCCGGCCATCGGGTGGTCGGGAACAGCCCGAGGATCCTGTCCCGCTCCCTGCGCAGGATGCCGCGCTGGGCCAGGTGGTCCAGCAGCCGCTCGCGCAACCCGGTGGCCAGCTTCCCGACGACGTCCTTGGGCTTGCGGCCCGCCTGGTCGGCCACTTTGCCCTGCCATGCGTCGAGCACCGGATGACCGGTGGGCGACGTGCTGCGGACCACCAGGCGTGCCTTGCGGCCCGTGCCGTCCAGCCGCACGTGGTCGAGGTCGGCCAATTCGATCAGCACGGCACCGGCCAAGGCGTAGTCGATGTTGGAACCCCACGCCTGGCGACCCGTATGGTCGTCGTAAGCGAGCAACAGGAGTTCTTCGGCGAGCAGCATCTCGCCACAGTAGTGCGTTTCGTGGCTCGCGCACAAAGGCCGCGGCGGAAGAGGTGGCACCGATGGGCAGGATCACCACGCGCACCAAGGTCCTCGCCATCAACGACGACGACGCGCGCCGACGCGAGGACGTGCTGGCGGCGGAGGAGCCGCTGGAGCTGCGGGTCGACGGGAAACCGCTGGCGGTGACCATGCGGACGCCGGGGGACGACATCGAGCTGGCCCACGGATTCCTGCTCGGCGAGGGCGTCATCGCCTCCCGTGAGGACGTGGCGGCTGCCCGCTACTGCGACAGCGTCGACGAATCAGGACGCAACACCTACAACGTGCTGGACCTGACGCTCAGCCCCGGAGTGCCCTCCCCCACCGTCGGCGTCGAGCGCAACTTCTACACGACATCGTCGTGCGGGATCTGCGGCAAGGCTGCGCTGGACGCCGTGCGCACCAAAACGCGATTCGACCCGGCGTCCGATCCCGTTCCGGTCGACCCCGCCGTCCTGGCCGGGCTGCCCGATGCCTTGCGGCAACGCCAGCGGGTGTTCGCGGCGACCGGCGGGCTGCACGCCGCCGCGTTGTTCGACCACTATGGGAAGCTGCACGTGGTGCGGGAGGACGTCGGCAGGCACAACGCCGTCGACAAGGCGATCGGATGGGCGGTGCTGCAGGGCCGGGTGCCGCTGGCCGGCGCCGGGCTGCTGGTCTCCGGCCGCGCGTCGTTCGAGCTGGTGCAGAAGGCGGCCATGGCTGGCATCCCGGTCCTCGCCGCCGTCTCGGCGCCGTCCTCGCTCGCCGTGGAGCTGGCGGCGGAGCAAGGCATGACGCTCATCGGATTCCTGCGCGGCAAGAGCATGAACGTCTACACCGGGCACCATAGGCTCACCGGAACGCTCGCACAGCCGGCTCACCGATCGGCATCGCGCGGCCCAGCCCGCTAGCGGCAGCTCCCGGTACGCCTCCTCCGGCTCGTCCTCTGCGCGGTAGACACCATCAGAAGACGCAGGCGCCCCTGACACGGGGTCTGCGCTCGCATTGCGGCTGCGCGATCGGCCCGCAATCAACGCGCGTCCCGGGCGCCGCAGCGTAGGATCACCGAGCTGCCGCTGGTCGGCTCTGTGCACCGCGACACGCTTGTCCCCTCGGACCGCGTGACCCTCCCGGCGAGAGATCGTCCAACCGGCGCGCCGCGACACCGGACACGAAAACGGCCCACCGCCGGATGACGGTGGGCCGCGGGGAGTCCTGGTGCTGTCAGGCGGTCTTCTCGCCGCGCTCCTGCTGGGCGCGCCGCCGCGCCGGGTGCCGGGACACGATCGTCGGGTTGACGTTCTCCCGCACGGTCTGCTCGGTGATCACGACCTTGGCCACGTCCGGCCGGGACGGGATGTCGTACATCACCTGCTGCAGGACCTCCTCCATGATGGCCCGCAGCCCGCGCGCCCCGGTGCCCCGCAGCAGCGACTGGTCGGCGATCGCCTCCAGCGCGCCCTGGGTGAACTCCAGCTCCACGCCGTCCAGCTCGAACAGCTTCTTGTACTGCTTGACCAGCGCGTTGCGTGGCTCGGTGAGGATGCGCACCAGCGATTCCTTGTCCAACGCCGTCACGCTGGCCACCACCGGGAGCCGGCCGATGAACTCCGGGATGAGGCCGAACTTGATCAGATCCTCCGGCATCGTCTCGGCGAAGATGTTCTCCGACTCCAGCTCCGCCTTGGAGCGCACCTCCGCGCCGAAGCCGAGGCCGCGCTTGCCGATCCGCTCGTTGATGATCTTCTCCAGCCCGGCGAACGCGCCGGCCACGATGAACAGCACGTTCGTCGTGTCGATCTGGATGAACTCCTGGTGCGGATGCTTGCGCCCCCCCTGCGGCGGGACGGACGCCGTGGTGCCCTCCAGGATCTTCAGCAGCGCCTGCTGCACGCCCTCACCGGAGACGTCCCGCGTGATCGACGGGTTCTCGCTCTTGCGGGCGATCTTGTCGACCTCGTCGATGTAGATGATGCCGGTCTCGGCCCGCTTGACGTCGTAGTCCGCGGCCTGGATCAGCTTCAGCAGGATGTTCTCCACGTCCTCGCCCACGTAGCCGGCCTCGGTCAGCGCCGTGGCGTCGGCGATCGCGAACGGAACGTTGAGGAACTTCGCCAGCGTCTGCGCCAGGTACGTCTTGCCACAGCCGGTCGGCCCCAGCATGAGGATGTTCGACTTGGCGATCTCGACGTCGTCGTCCTTCGAGTCCTTGCCGCCCCGCGCCTCGTTCTGAATCCGCTTGTAGTGGTTGTACACCGCCACCGACAGCGAGCGCTTGGCTTCCTCTTGCCCGATCACGTACTGCTCGAGGAAGTCGTGGATCTCCTGCGGCTTGGGCAGCTCGTCGAACTTGACGTCGCGCGTCTCGGCGAGCTCTTCCTCGATGATCTCGTTGCAGAGGTCGATGCACTCGTCGCAGATGTACACGCCGGGACCGGCGATGAGCTTCTTGACCTGCTTCTGGCTCTTTCCGCAGAACGAGCACTTCAGCAGGTCGCCACCGTCGCCGATTCGCGCCATGACCTTAGACCTCTGTCCCCTCCGGTGCGACCAACCGATGCACCTGGTCCGTCCTTGTGGCCGTCGCGGGCAACGCAGCCAGTTGTCACTGTCGACGCTACCCCGTCACCAGCTCCCGCGGGAGCCATTTGCCGGCGTGCCGTAGACCGCCGTAGTGGCACCCTAGCTGCTTCACCTCGAGCGTGCCCGCCATCGACACGCCTCGCCAAGAACGGCCAGATCACGATTTCGTCGACACATGAACCCGGTCGGCTCGGCGAACCGTGCGCGGTGCCCGCAGCAAGAGCTGACAATCCAGCTTACGCGGAACCTTTCCGGTATTGCAGGACTTCGTCGACGATTCCGTACTCGAGCGCCTGCTCCGCGGTGAGGATCTTGTCGCGCTCGATGTCGGCGCGGATCTCCTCCGGGGACTTGTGGGTGTGCTTGGCCAGGGTGTGCTCGAGCAGCGACCGCACCCGCTGGATCTCGTTGGCCTGGATCTCCAGGTCCGACACCTGACCGTAGGTGCCCTGCGTCGACGGCTGGTGGATCAGCACTCGCGAGTTGGGCAGCGCGAACCGCTTGCCCTCGGTGCCCGCGGCCAGCAGCACCGCAGCGGCGGACGCGGCCTGGCCGAGGCAGTAGGTCTGGATGTCCGGCCGGACGAACTGCATCGTGTCGTAGATCGCCATCAGCGACGTGAACGAGCCGCCCGGCGAGTTGATGTACAGCACGATGTCGCGGTCCGGGTCCTCGTGCTCCAGGTGCAGCAGCTGGGCCATCACGTCGTTGGCCGAGGCGTCGTCCACCTGCACGCCGAGGAAGATCACCCGCTCCTCGTACAGCTTGTTGTACGGGTTGGACTCCTTGATGCCGTAGCTGGTGCGCTCGACGTAACTCGGCAGGACGTACCGCGACTGGGGTAGGTGCAGCTGGTGGTGGGGGTACGGGTACATCGTGTTTCCTCTCCGGGTCAGCGGGCCGAGCGGTGGTTGGCCAGCATTTCGGGCGTGAGCACCGCGTCGACGAAGCCGTACTCCTTCGCCTCCTCCGCGGTGAACCAGCGGTCCCGGTCACCGTCGGCGATGATCTGCTCGACGGTCTGGCCGGTCTGCTGCGCGGTGATCTCCGCCAGTTCTCGCTTCCACCTGCTGAAGACCTGGGCCTGGATGGCGATGTCGGACGCGGTACCGGTGACCCCGGCCGACGGCTGGTGCATCAGGATCCGCGCGTGCGGCAGGGCGTACCGCTTGCCCGGCGTGCCCGACGAGAGCAGGAACTGTCCCATCGACGCCGCCAGCCCCATCGCGTACGTCGCCACATCCGGCTCGATGAGCTGCATGGTGTCGTAGATCGCGAACCCGGCCGTCACCGAGCCACCCGGGGAGTTGATGTAGAAGCGGATGTCCTTCTCCGGGTCCTCGGCGGCCAACAGCAGCAACTGGGCAGTGATCCGGTTGGCGACCTCGTCGTTGACCTCGGAGCCGAGCACCACGATGCGCTCTTGGAGCAGCCGCTCGTACACCGAATCGGTCAGGGAAAGGCCTTGCGTGGCCGTCCGCATGCTAGGTGGTTGCTGCGTCACGTCTGCCTGCCTCACATCAGGTCCAGCGGACCGTCGTCGGTCTTGAAGGATTGCCGTCGGTGGGATGCCACCGCTGTCGTCATCGACACTAACGAACGCCGGCGGCCGGACATGCCGGATCCGGCCGCCGTTCGCTCACAGCGTCACGCGTCGGTGGCCTGCTCGCCCGCCTTGGCCTCGCCGGCGTCCTTGCCCCCGTCGTCACCGGCCTGCTGCTCCTCGCCGCCGAACAGGTCGGACAAGTCCACCTCGTTGCCGCTGGCGTCGGTCACCTTGACCTTGCGCACCACGCCCGCCAGCGCCTTGCCCCGGCGGATGTCGGCGTAGATCGCGCCCAGCTGACCGGACTGCTGCGCCCGCTGCACGTACTCGTCGGGCGAGATGCCGAAGCGCTGCGCCTGGTACACGATGCGCTCGGTCAGCTCGTTGTCGTCGACCGTCACGTTCTCCGCGTCGGCGATGCTGTCCAGCAGCAGCTGGGTGCGCACCGTCTTCTCCGCCTCGCTGCGCAGCTCCTCGTGCCACTGCTTCGGGTCCTGACCCGAAGCCTCCAGCGCCCGGTTGAGCAGCTCCTCGTCGTCGTGCGTGTCGGCCAGCTGGTGCATCGCCTCGTGCTTGCGGTTGGCCACCTCGGCCTGCACCACGCCCTCGGGCACCGGCACGTCGGCGGCCTCCAGCAGCGCCTCGAGCACCTTGTCCCGCGCCTGCACGCCCTGCTGCATGCGCTTCACCCGGCGCAGCCGCTCGCGCAGGTCGTCCCTGAGTTCGTCGATGGTGTCGAACTCGGAGGCCATCTGGGCGAACTCGTCGTCGGCCTCCGGCAGCTCGCGCTGCTTGATCGACCGCGCAGTGACCGTGACCTGCGCCTCCTGCCCGGCGTACTTGCCCGCCAGCAGCTTGGTGGTGAACGTCGCGCTCTCGTCCTTGGACAGGCCGATCAGTGCCTCGTCGATGCCCTCGACCAGCTGGCCCGAGCCGATCTCGTACGACAGGCCCTCGGTGGCGGCGTCCTCCACCGGCTCGCCGTCCACCTCGGCGGACAGGTCGATCGACACGAAGTCGCCCTGCTGGGCGGGACGGTCGACGCCGACCAGGGTGCCGAACCGCGCGCGCAGCTCGTTCAACTGCTCCTCGACCTCGTCGTCGGTCAGCTCGATGTCGTCGACGGCGATGGTCACGTCCGACAGGTCCGGGATCTCGATCTCCGGGCGCACGTCCACCTCGGCGGTGAACTCCAGGACCTCGCGGTCCTCCAGCTTGGTGACCTCGAAATCAGGCTGCCCGAGCGCCCGTACCTGCTCGGCCTGCACCGCCTCGATGTACTTGGCGGGGATCGCCTCGTTGACCACCTCTTCGAGCACTGGGCCGCGTCCGATGCGGCTCTCCAGCACGGGAGCGGGAACTTTGCCGGGACGGAAGCCGGGGATGCGGACCTGCTGCGCGATCTTGCGGTAGGCGCGGTCGAAGTTCGGCTTCAGCTCGTCGAACGGCACCTCGACATTGATCTTTACGCGCGTCGGGCTCAGCTGCTCGACGGTGCTCTTCAACGTGTGCTCCTTGAGGGCTTGACAGATGTGGACCCCGTGTTGTTCGCGGGCGATTGCCCGAGTCTAGATGCTGCGTTCGCGCGCCGTCGCAAGACCTCTGTTTTCGTGCAGGCCAGGGCACACTTCCGAGCGGCCAGTCACCGGATCGGGGCAAACCCGCGGCCGTGCGTACTCCGCCGTGTGCCGGCACGCGGATCACGCCACCACGGATTCCGATCCGGCGTTCGCCGGCACCCCGGACGGTCACCGTGCTGCATGCGCGGCGATGGCCCGCCGGCGAGCCGTCAGCGGACCTGCCGCACGGGATACCGGTCCCTGACGGTCTGGTTGAAACAGCGGCCGGGGTTGGACGAAGCCAGCAGCGCGACGTACACGCGACGCGGCACGACGAAGTAGCGATACACCTCGCGGTTGGTGAACTCGACCTCCAGCACGGCCTCGTCCTGGGCGTAGCCGACCGATCGCAACACCGTCGACTTCACGGGCACGCGCTCCATACGTCGAACGTGCCACATCGGCGGGATCGACGGGACCGATTCGCCGCCACATCGCCCGCGAACAGCAGCGAGCCCGGAGCCACCACGTGGATCCGGGCCGCGCTCGTGCGACGGCACGAAACGTCGGGGTGACAGGATTTGAACCTGCGACCCTCCGCTCCCAAAGCGGATGCGCTACCAAGCTGCGCCACACCCCGCCGGGCCGCCTGGGCCGTGCTCGGCCAGCATATCGGTACCCGTTAAACTGGCGACGCGCCCGGTCACCGGACCGGGACTGCGGGCGTAGCTCAATGGTAGAGCCCCAGCCTTCCAAGCTGGTGGTGCGGGTTCGATTCCCGTCGCCCGCTCAACGCGATCGGCCGCCGTCGATCAGCCGGAAGCGGACGATATCGATTTTGGTGGCCTCCTCGATCCCCGGGTAGTGCGTCTGCAAGGCGTGGTGCAGGCCGGCGGACGTGGCGAAGCCGTCCCGCCGGGCGTCTTCCTCGGTGGGCTCGCCGACCGCCCCTCGACCACTTTGATGACCTCCACGAGCAACGTCGTGACGATGCCGTCCGCGTCGTGGTCGAAGACCCAGCTGACACCGCCCTGGCGCCTCGGAATCGTCGAGGCGGATCGTGCCGTCTAGCGGTCGGCGCGGATGTCCTCCAGACGGTCTTCCCACACGTACTGCCGCTGCGACACATCCGGCTCGACGGCCCGCCAGTCGGACACGTACGACAGGAAGTCGCGCACCGGGACGGCTTCCGGGGGGCCGATCTTGGTGCGCACCACCGCGCGGATGTCCGGATCCAGGTCGAACAGCATCTGACGGCACGGGCCGCACGGGGAGACGATCGTGAACTGCTCCGGGCCAGTCGCGATGGCGCCCACGGCACCGGCCACACGGGGAGACGACCACGCGGTCGTGCACCGCTGCGATGCACACCAACGGAAGCCGGGCGTGCGGCGAGGCCACGACCTGGCCGATGGCCACCGGCTCGGCGCACGGGCCGCCGATGAAGTGGTGGACGTCGATCCCGGTGAAGATGTCGCCTGCGCGAGTCGAGCACGGCCGCGGCCACCGAGTGGTCCTCAGATCGATGTGCCTCGCGCAACGTTGTCGTCGCCACCTCGACCAGGCGTTGTTCCTGCTTGGTCAGCACGGCCGAAGCCCAACCGGCGAAGATCGGGTACCTCGGCCGAACTGCCCGACAGCGATACCGACGGCCGGCGGCGCGCCAGCGCCCGGTCGATCCAGGCGCAGACGCCGAACAGCAGCGCAGCCTGCACCGCGCCCGCCAGGACGCACAACAGGGCACCCATAGGGCCGGGCGTGGGTTCGATCAGCGGCACGACACCGGCCAGCGGCCGGGCCACCAGGCACAGCGGCTCGGCCCAGTACCAGCCGTCCGGCCGTGTCACGATATACCACACGAACACGTAGCTGGCGGCGCCGAGCACGAAGACGGCGTAGCTCAATGCGAGCCAGCGCACCCGCCACGGTGTCGGCGTCGGAGTACTACTTGCCCGCATGCCCGGCTATCGGGCTGCACGCCGCGATTGTTACCGCCGGGTCGCACCACCCGGTGGCCACCGCACGGGCACGGGCAGGGAACGATACGCGCAGCGGTTTCGTTGACCGGGCAACGTGGCAACGGCTGGAAGTGGGAGCGATGGGCGAGGCAGGTCTGCTGATCATCGTGCTGATCGTGGTCGTCATGGGCGGGATCTACCTGTCCCAGCAGCGAGCCACTCAGCGCCGCGACGAACTCGAGGACGCCAAGGCGGAAGCCCGCCGCTGGGTGGAGCGGCTCGGCGGCCAGGTGCTCAACCTGACCGGCACGAACGCGGCCTCGAAACAAGCGCTCGCCGACGCGGCCGAGCGGTACACCGCCGCCGGCTCGCAACTCGAGCAAGCGCAGACCGCCCACCAAGCCCGGCTGGTCATCGACACCGCGCTGGAGGGCTTGTACTACGTGCGCGCGGCCAGGACCGCCATGGGCCTGGACCCCGGCCCCGAGCTGCCGCAGGACCGGGAGCGCGAGCGCGCCGGCGCGGTCTCCGAGTTCCGCAGCGTGGACGTCGAGGGCAAGCACTACGAGGCGTCGCCGGAGCCCGGCGACCGCACCCCGTACTACTACCCGGGCGGCCGGGTGGCCGGGCGCCCGGTGCCGCGCGGATGGTACTCCGAGCCGTGGTGGAAGCCCGCCCTGGTCGCGGGGGCGTGGGGCTTCGGCTCGATGATGCTGTTCAGCGCGCTGTTCTCCGGCATGGCCGGGATCGCCAGCGCATCGGCATGGGAAGCGGGCGCCATGAACGACGCCGAGATGGCTGGCGGTGACGCGGGCGATGCCGGCGACATGGGCGACTCCGGCGGCGACTTCGGCGGTGACTTCGGCGGCGGCGACTTCGGGGGCGGCGACTTCGGTGGTGGTTTCGACTTCGGCGGCTTCTAGGCCCGCCGGGGCACGGCATCGCACCCACCTAGAACGAAACCGGCGGGGCCGGCCGTAGTGGCCGTCACCCCGCCGGTCGTGCGCAGCAGCACATGCCGCGCGTCGACGTCGCTCAGTGTGCCTTGGACAGCTTCGCCAGCCGTTCCGGTCGCGGCCACCGCACGTCGTAGACCCAGCCGAACTTCTCGAACAGCCAGATCAGGCGCGCGGTGATGTCGATCTGCCAGCGGCCGACGCCGTGCCGGGCCGACGTGGGGTCGGCGTGGTGCAGGTTGTGCCACGACTCCCCCATCGACAGGATCGCCAGCGGCCAGAAGTTCGCCGACTTGTCCCTGGCCTTGTACGGCCGGTCGCCGATGATGTGGCAGATCGAGTTGATCGACCAGGTCACGTGGTGCACCACCGCCACACGCACCAGGCTGCCCCAGAAGAACGCGGTCAACGCGCCCCACCAGGACCAGGTGACCAGTCCGCCGATCACCGCGGGAGCAAGCAACGTGGCGACGGTGAGCGGCACGAACAGCTTGTCCACCCGCCGCATGTCCTTGTCGGCCAGCAGGTCGGGCGCGAACCGCTCCTGGTTGGTCAGCGTCCGGTTGAACAGCCAGCCCATGTGCGCGTGCCAGAAGCCGCGCAGGATCGCGCCCGGGGAGGTACCGAACGCCCACGGCGAGTGGGGGTCTCCCTCACGGTCGGAGAACGCATGGTGCCTGCGGTGGTCGGCGACCCAGTGCAGGATCGGCCCCTGCACCGCCATGCTGCCCAGGACCGCGAGCGCGATGCGCATCGGACGTTTGGCCTTGAACGATCCGTGGGTGAAGTACCGGTGGAACCCGGCGGTGATGCCCAGCACCGACAGGGTGTAGAAGAACGCCAGCAGCCCGAGGTCGAGCATGGTGACGCCCCAGCCCCACAGCAGCGGGATGGACGCGATCAGCGCGATCGCGGGAATGATGGCGAACAAGTAGACCGTGATGTGCGCAGCCAGCGGGCGCGCACCGCTCTCGATGGGTTTCGGCCCGGATCTGGGGCCGCGTCGGGCCGGGCGCTCCGGCTCCGATCGGGTCTCCGGCCCGGCCTCGTGCCGGGGACCCTGGTCATGCTTTGTCGAAGGGGAAGCGTCGACGCTCACCGTGGTTGTACCTCTCCTGTCAGGTGCGCACCGGCCGGTGCACGCGAACTTGCGGAGCAGTCGTGCCACCCCTTGCGCCCAGACGGTACACGTCCGACCGCGTTGACAGGAGGGGTCTTACCGAACTGGTCGTCGCAGGGGCTCAGCTCTGGCACGTCGGGCACCAGTAGAGCTTTCGACCCTGCAGCGTTCGCATCGCCACCGTTGTGCCACATATCAGGCAGGGACTACCCGCGCGCCGGTACACGTAAACCTCGCCCCCGTGCCGATCCTGCCGCGGCTGCCTGCCCATGGCCTGCGGGGTGTGCTCGGGACGGACCGTGTCGATGCGGCCGCGCGCGACGCCGTCGGCCATCAACGCGACCAGGTCGTCCCACAGCTGCCCGGCCCGCTCCCGGCCGATCGACCGGCCGGGCAGCATCGGGTCGATCCCGTGCCGGAACAGCACCTCCGCGCGATACACATTGCCGACACCGGCCATGATCCGCTGATCCAGCAACAACGCGGCGATCGGCGACGCCGACGACGCGATGCGGTCCAGCGCGGGCCCGGGGTCGGCGTCCGGCCGCAGCGGATCCGGCCCCAGCCTGGCCGTGATCGCCGTGACCTCGGCCTCGGTGAGCAGCTCACAGCGATTCGGGCCGCGCAGGTCGGTGGCGTGCGTCGGACCGACCAGGCGCATCCGCACCTGACCGGCCGGGGCTGGTTCGGGCCGCTCGAACTCGGTGAACGTGCCGTAGAGGCCGAGGTGGATGTGCACGACACCCTGGCCGCCGTAGTGGTGGAACAGGTGCTTGCCGTATGCCTCCGCCGCGGTGAACACCTTGCCGTCGAGCAGCGCGGCCTCCGCCGCGAAACGCCCTTGCGGGCTGGTCACCGCGACCGGGTGGCCGGCGTAACGTGCCTGGTGCAGCCGGGCCAACCGGTGCAGCGTGTGTCCTTCGGGCATTCAGCTGGTCTGCCCGTGCCCGCCCGTCTGCGGCAACGCCGGCGGGGTGCCGGTGCGCTCGTAGTCCGTCAGCTGCCCGACCCGGCGAACGTGGCGTTCGTCGGTGTCCGGCTCGGCCGCGAGGAAGGCCTCCACGATCTCCGTGGCCTCCTCGACGCTGTGCATCCGTGCCCCGATGCCGACGACCTGGGCGTGGTTGTGCTCCCGCGTCAGGCGGGCGGTCTCCACGCTCCACGCCAGCCCGGCGCGGATACCCTTGACCTTGTTGGCGGCGATCTGCTCGCCGTTGCCGGAGCCGCCGATGACGATGCCCAGGCTGCCCTCGTCGGCGGCGACCCGCCGGGCGGCCTCGACGCAGAACGGCGGATAGTCGTCGGCCGGGTCGTACTCGTAGGGCCCGACGTCCACCACGTCGTGCCCGAGCCCGCTCAGATGCTGCACCAGATGGTTCTTCAGCTCGAAACCCGCATGGTCGGCGGCAAGGTAAACACGCACGACGTGGAGTCTGCCAGCCGGATCGGTGCACACCGTTTCCGGGCCTGACGCGGTGCGTCGTGCCCCACCCTCGGTGCGGCCGCGGCGCACGCGCGGTATAGGTGAAGCGATGTCGAACGAATCCGCGCCGGGACGGTGGCTGGTGCTCGCCGACGGTGTCTACGCCCGCCGGTATGCCGAGTTGGACCAGACCCTCGGGCTGGTGGTCGGCCGGGACCGGGCGCTCGTCGTGGACACCGGCCGCGACGAGGAGCACGGCGCGGAGTTCGCGTCAGCCGTCGCCGGTCTCACCGCGTTGCCGCTGACCGTGGTCGTCACGCACGCGCATTTCGACCACTGCTTGGGCACAGCCGCCTTCCCGGGGGCGGAGGTCTGGGCCCATGAGCGGTGCCGGGTCGACGAGCGGGTCTTCGTCGAACGGGCCGAGTACTACCCCGGCGCTCCCCCGGTCCGGCTGGTCCAGCCGACGCACCGGGTACGGGAAGCGGCGGAGCTCGACCTCGGCGGCCAGACGGTACGCCTTGTCCATCCCGGCCGCGCGCACACCGATCACGACCTCGCGGTGCACGTTCCGGACGCGCGCGTGCTCTTCACCGGGGACCTGGTCGAGCAGGGAGCCGACCCGTCGATCGGGCCGGACTCCTTCCCGCAGCTGTGGCCGCACGCGCTCGACGAGCTGCTGCGCCTGGACGCGGCGACGTTCGTGCCGGGCCACGGCGACCCGGTGGACCGCGCCTTCGTCGAACGGCAGCGCGACCTGCTCAGCGCTGGATCGACTTGACTTCGAGGTACTCCTCCAGCCCGAACTTGCCGAACTCCCGGCCGATGCCCGACTGCTTGTAGCCGCCGAACGGCGCCATCGGGTTGAACGAGCCGCCGTTGACGTCCACCTGACCGGTGCGGATCCGCTTGGCGACCTCGATCGCGCGCTCGTCGCTGCCCGCGAAGACCGCGCCGCCCAGCCCGTACATCGAGTTGTTGGCGATCCGCACGGCGTCGTCGACGTCGGTGTACGGCAGCACGGACAGCACCGGGCCGAAGATCTCCTCCTGTGCGATCACCATGTCCTCCCGCACGTTGGCGAAGACCGTCGGGCGGACGAAGAAGCCGCGCTCCATGCCGTCCGGCTTCTCCGGGCCACCGCACGCCAGCGTGGCGCCTGCTTCCGCTCCCGCCCGGATGTAGCCGACCACCCGGTCGCGCTGCACCTCACTGACCATCGGCCCCAGCCGGGTCGCCGGGTCCGACGGGTCGCCCGGCTGGTACTTGGCCGCCGCGGCGACGGCGATCTCCACCGCCTGGTCGTGCAGCGACTCCGGCACCAGCATCCGGGTCCAGGCGTTGCAGCTCTGCCCGCCGTTGAGGAAGGTGTTGGCCACGCCGAGCTTGACCGCCTTGGTCAGGTCGGCGTCGTCCAGGATGACGTTGGCGGACTTCCCACCCAGCTCCAGCGCGACCCGCTTGACCGTCTGCGCGGCCGCTGCGGCGACCGCCTTGCCCGCGCGGGTCGATCCGGTGAACGAGATCATGTCCACGTCCGGGTGCTCGGCCAACCGGGCACCCACCACCGGGCCGGTGCCGTGCACGATGTTGACCACCCCGTCCGGCACACCGGCCTGCCGCAGCACCTCCACCAGGATTCCGGTGTTCAGCGGCGCCACTTCACTGGGTTTGAGCACCACCGTGCAGCCGGCGACCAGCGCCGGCGCGAGCTTGGCCATGATCTGGTGCAGCGGGTAGTTCCACGGGGTGATCGCCGCGACCACCCCGGCGGGCTCGCGCACCACCAGCGAATTGCCGATCTCCTCGGTGAACGCGAAACCGCCGCTGTCGACCAGGTCGGCGACCCCTTTGGCGGTCGTCGCGGGCAGGGTCGCCTGCACCTTGGTGGCGAACGTGATGGGGGCGCCGACCTCGGCGGAGATCAGCGCGGCAATCTCGTCCCTGCGCTCGGCGAGCCCGGCGGAGATCGCGCGCACCACCGCCGCACGGTCCTGTGGGGTGCGTGCGGCCCAGGAGGGGAAGGCCGCCACCGCGGCGGCGACGGCGGCATCGGCGTCCTCCACGGTTCCCGCGGGCACCGAACCGATGATCTCCTCGGTCGCCGGGTTGAGCACGTCGATCGACTCCGCTGACTCCGGGTGCTCGGCTCCGTCGATGAAGTGTCCGACACGGGTCAGTGCGGGCGCGGCCATGTCAACTCCTCCGCAAGTGGATGGCACGGACCCCTCCTACCTTGGCACAACTCGACCGGCCGGTAACCGTCGGTGCGCGCGGCTACCGTCAGCGAGCCACAGTCGTCCGACCCTTCAGGAGGCACCATGTCCGTGACTTCGCAGGCCGACACCGCCGGTCACGCCGTCACCGGCGAGCGAGCGGACCTGCTGTCGTCGCTGCGCAGGCACCGCGGCTTCCTGCGGCAGACCGTCCGCGGGCTCACCGACGAGCAAGCGGCCATGCGCCCCACCGTCAGCGACCTGTGTCTCGGCGGGCTGATCAAGCACGTCGCCCACTGCGAGCGGCAGTGGGTCCGGTTCACCGAGGAAGGCCCCGGCGCGATGAGCTACGACGAAGGCTCGTGGCAAGCGTGGCAGGACCAGTTCCGCATGCTTCCCGGGGAGACCCTGGCCGGTTTGCTGGCCGAGTACGACGCCGTGGCCGCAAAGACCGACGCGCTGGTCGTCACCGCCGATCTGGACGCCGAGCAGCCGCTGCCGGAAGCGCCGTGGTTCGAGCCCGGCGCGCGCTGGAGCGTGCGCCGCGTCCTGCTGCACATCATCGCCGAGACGGCCCAGCACGCCGGGCACGCCGACATCATCCGGGAAAGCATCGACGGCGCGAAGACGATGGGCTGACCGGCCTGCCCGGCATGGGCCGCGTGAGCCAGCTCCCCGGCCGGCCGACAGCACGGGGTCGCCGCACCCGACGCCCTGAGGGGTTCCAGCTCGGTCAGCGGCAAGGCCGGATCCGCGGCCACGTTCGGTGCCGGTGAAGGAGCTTGATCACGGTGGGCCGGCCGTTCCGTTACTGGCTCACCGGGGCCTGGGGGTGGCCGCGCCAGCTCCCGGACCGGCCTCCGCCGACACGGATCCACCCGCGCCACCGACCCCCGGCTTCCATTCCAGCCAGTCACCACGGTGATCCGCGGCCCCAGCCGAGCGCCAACTCCCGGACGGGGCCCGGGCTGCCCTGCCCACGCGGATCCGGCCACACCCGGCGCGTGGTTCACCAGGCGCTGCGCGCTTGCTTGCGGGCCGGCCGGGCCGGCCGCCTCACTCGGTCCTGCCGGCCCGGCTTCCGGCCCGCCGGGCTCACCCCGTCGGCGGCCGGCCCGCCGTCAGTCGAACTTCAGCTCGCCGGTGCGGCTGCGCTTGAGCTCGAAGAAGTCGGGATAACCGGCCAGCATGACCGCCCCGTCGAAGACCTTGAGCGCGTCCTCGCCACGCGGGATCGACTGCAGCACCGGGCCGAAGAACGCCACGCCGTCGACATGGATCGTCGGCGTGCCGACCTCGTCTCCCACCGGGTCCATGCCGCGGTGGTGGCTGGCCCGCAGCGCCTCGTCGTACTCGGTGGACGTGGCCGCTTCGGCCAGCTCGGCCGGAGCGCCGATCTCCGCCAGTGCTTCGGGAATGATCGACGGGTCCTCGCCACGGCCCTGGTTGTGCGCCCGGATGCCGTAGGCGGTGTAGAAGTCACGCAGCGCCTTCTGCCCCAGCTTCTGCTCGACGGCGATGGCCACCCGCACCGGCCCCCAGCCGAACTCCAACAGCTCCTTGTACTTCTCCGGCAGCTCGTCCCTGCCCTCGTTGAGCACCGACAGGCTCATCACGCCGAACCGCAGGTCGATGTCGCGGTGCTTCTCCACCTCGAGGATCCACCGCGAGGTGATCCAGGCGAACGGGCAGATCGGGTCGAAGTAGAAGTCGACCTTGGTCCGCTTCGGCGACGCCGGGCTGCCAGGTGGTGTGGTCATCGACAACTCCTTGCCGGTCGGTCAGGAAAATCCGTTTCACGCATGCCCAACCACGACAGTGGCGACGTTGTTCCCACCACCTGCGGCGACACCCGTCACTGTGTCGGACATCCGTGATTGGATGCTGCTGGATCCCAACCTTCCTTCGCGCAAACTACCGAGGTGCTTTGTGGTCGCCCCCAACTTGACTCGTGAGGAAGCCCGAAGCCGCGCCGCCCTTGTCGGCGACGCCGAGTACGACATCGAACTGGACCTGACCGACGGAGCAGGCAGGCCGGGCGAACGCACGTTCCGCTCGATCACCACGCTGACCTTCTCGGCTCGCGGGAACGGACCCTTGTGGGTCGACATCGTGGCTGAACAGGTGCGATCGGCGACTTTCAACGGCACGCAGCTGGACGTCTCCGGCTACGACGAGGAACGCGGCATCGCACTGCCCGAGCTCGCCGAGCAGAACACGGTCACCGTGGACGCCGACTGCCGGTACATGAACACCGGCGAGGGCCTGCACCGGTTCGTCGACCCGGTCGACGGCAACGTGTACCTGTACTCGCAGTTCGAAACGGCCGACGCCAAGCGGATGTTCGCCTGTTTCGACCAGCCCGACATCAAAGGCGTCTACCGGCTGACGGTGATCGCGCCGCGGGGCTGGAAGGTGGTGTCCAACGCCCCGGTCAGGACCACCTCCGAGACCCCGGAAGGCGCGATCCGGCACGAGTTCGAGCCCACCGAGAAGATCTCCACCTACCTGGTCGCGCTCGTCGCCGGCCCGTACGCGGAATGGCGTGACGAGTACCGCGACGAGCACAAGACGATCCCGCTGGGCATCTACTGCCGTGCGTCACTCGCCGAGTACATGGACGCCGACCGGCTGTTCACCGAGACCAAGCAGGGTTTCGACTTCTACCACCGCAATTTCGGCGTGCCGTACCCGTTCAAGAAGTACGACCAGCTGTTCGTGCCGGAGTTCAACGCCGGCGCGATGGAGAACGCGGGCGCGGTGACGTTCCTGGAGGACTACGTCTTCCGCAGCCGGGTCACCCGCTACTCCTACGAGCGGCGGTGCGAGACGCTGCTGCACGAAATGGCCCACATGTGGTTCGGTGACCTGGTCACCATGCGCTGGTGGGACGATTTGTGGCTGAACGAGTCGTTCGCCACGTTCGCGTCCGTGCTGGCGCAGGCCGAGGCCACCGAGTACAAGCACGCCTGGACGTCGTTCGCCAACATCGAGAAGTCGTGGGCCTACCGGCAGGACCAGCTGCCGTCCACCCACCCGGTTGCCGCCGACATCCCGGACGTGCAAGCGGTCGAGGTGAACTTCGACGGCATCACCTACGCCAAGGGCGCGTCGGTGCTCAAGCAGCTGGTCGCCTACGTGGGGCTGGAGAACTTCCTGGCCGGGCTCAAGGTCTACTTCGCCAGGCACGCCTGGCAGAACGCCACGCTGGCGGACCTGCTGGCCGCGCTGGAGGAAGCGTCCGGCCGCGACCTGTCGTGGTGGAGCGCGCAGTGGCTGGAGACCACCGGCCTGAACGAGCTGCGTCCGTCGTTCGAAGTCGACGAGGAGGGCAAGTTCACCTGGTTCGCGGTCAAGCAGGGCGGCGCCAAGCCGGGCAAGGGCGAGCTGCGCACGCACCGGATCGCCGTCGGCATCTACGACGACGTGGACGGCAAGCTGGTGCGCACCCACCGGGTCGAGCTGGACATCGACGGCGAGTCCACCACCGTGGAGGAGCTCGCCGGTGTGCCGCGCGGCAAACTGGTGCTGGTCAACGACGACGACCTGACCTACTGCGCGCTGCGGCTGGACCCGGATTCGCTGCAGACGCTCGTCGAGCGCATCGGCGACATCGCCGAGCCGCTGCCACGCACCCTGTGCTGGTCGGCCGCCTGGGAGATGACCAGGGATGCCGAGTTCAAGGCGCGTGACTTCGTCGCGCTGGCCTGCCGCGGCTTGCCCGCGGAGACCGAGGTGGGTGTGGTGCAGCGAGTGTTGCTGCAGGCCCAGACGGCGCTGTCCTCCTACGCCGACCAGGAGTGGGCCGCCAAGGAAGGCTGGCCGGCGTTCACCGCCGCGGTGCTCGACATGGCGCGCAACGCCGAGCCCGGCTCGGACCACCAGCTGGCCTTCGTCAACGCGCTGACCGGCTCGGTGCTGGACGCCGAGACGCTGGACGTGCTGGCAGCCTGGCGTGACGGGTCGCAGACGCTGCAGGGCTTGACCGTCGACACCGACCTGCGCTGGCGGCTGCTGCACGCGCTGGTGGCGCACGGCAGGGCGGACAAGGCGGAGATCGACGCCGAACTGGAGCGGGACAACACCGCGACCGGCAAACGTCACGCCGAGCGGGCGCTGGCACTACGGCCCACGGCGGCGGCGAAAGCCGAGGCGTGGGAGCGCGCGGTGTACGACGACGAGCTGCCGAACGCCATCAACGACGCGATCATCGCCGGGTTCAGCCATCCGGGGCAGAAGCACCTGCTGGCCGAGTACGTCAAGCAGTACTTCGCCGTGGTGGACGACGTCTGGCGCCGGCGCAGCCCGGAGCGGGCGCAGGCGGTGGTCAACGGGCTGTTCCCGACGTGGGCGGTGGAGGACTCGACCGTGGCCGCCGCGGACGCCTGGCTGTCCGAGGAGCGGCCGCCCGCGTTGCGGAGGCTGGTGACCGAGGGACGCGCGACCGTCGTGCGGGCGCTGGCCGCACGCGACTGCGACCGCGGCTGAGCCAACGACAAAGCGCCGGGCCCGGCAGCACGACCGGGCCCGGCGCTGACGTTTCCCATGGTCTGCGGGCGTGCGAAACGATCCTCCGGCAGGTCACCGCCGACACGGCCGGGCAGCCGCCAGTGGCCGCCCGGTACCTGCGGTCAGCGAATGTGACCCGCCTGCTCGTCCAGCATGCGCAGGCCGTTGATCAGCCCGCCGACCAAGTCGCCCTCCTTGAACGAGGCGACCATGTTCATCACCGCGAGCTTGCACGCACGGGCGGGCAACCTGGCCGAGGCCACCTCGCCGGTGACCAGCTCGAGCACCCGCTCCCCCGGCGAGACGGCGATCAGCACCGCACGCGGGGCGTCCTTGCCGAGCCGGCGCAGCAGCTGCTCGGCCTCCGCCCGGCTGTCCTCGCCGAGCTTGCCCAGGTAGATGGTGAAGAGCAGCCCGGTGTCCCGGCTGGCCAGGGTCAGCGCCTCGTCCAGGCGGTCGAGCTGGGCCGGGGTGAACGGGTGATCGGGCTCGGCGGGCTCGTACGGCTTGGCGGCGGAGACCCGGCCGCTGAGCGTGATCGCGGCGCCGGGCTCCAGCGTGCTCGGGTCGACCTTCGGGAACGTGACCTCACCAGCTGCCACGGGCACCTCCCACGGTCATACGGTCGGGATCGAATTCGTCGAGGCCCTCCGGGGCCGGCGGCAGCACGCCGGGGTGGGCGCTCCACCACTGCGGCGGGAAGTCCCAGTCCTGGCCAGGGCGGTAACGCTTGCGACCGGTCAGCTTCGACCGCATGGTCAGCAGGCCGATGACGGCGCAGATGGCGGCAGGGATCGCCGCGAAGATCAGGATCGTCTCCATCACGCTCACGCGTGCAGGGTAGCCGATCCGGTTTCGGCCCACCGACCGCGCCGAGCGTCGACGTGTCCTGGGTCCCTCCGCTAGGCGACCGAGCCGAGGTACAGCCGCCACTCCGGGGCGGCGTGTTCCACTTCGGCGAGCAACCGCCAGTGCGGTCCGCGCGGTGCGACCGGCTCGACCCGCAACGACCAGCCGAGCTCGGACAGCAACCGGTCGGCCTTGCGGTGGTTGCACCTGGCGCAGCTGGCCACGCAGTTCAACCAGCTGTGCTTGCCGCCGCGGCTCTTGGGCACGATGTGGTCGATGGTCTCCGCCCGGCCGCCGCAGTAGGCGCAGCGGTAGCCGTCCCGGTGCATCAGGGCCGCGCGCGTGAGCGGGACCTTGGCCCGGTAAGGTACCCGCACGTAGTTGTTCAACCTGATGACCGACGGCAGCGGCACTGTGGCCGAAGCCGAGTGCAGCACCATCCCGGACGGGTGCCCGTGAACCACCTCGGCCTTGCCGCAGACGAGCATCACGATGGCTCGGCGCAGCGGCAACGCGGTCAGTGGCTCGAACGTGGCATTCAGCAGAAGCACGCGGGTACGCGTCCAGTGCTGGCGTAATCGGCTCGATGGCGAGGCGTCTCCGTTGGTATGGTGGCCCTCCTTGTGCCGCCTCGCCTGGCGCCGGGATGGACCGCCACCCGAGGAACGGGTGGCCCCTGGTATGGGGATCGTCTCTGACTTCGGCACTCGACTACCTCCGTACCGTGCAGGCATAGTCCGTGCTGTCCACGCCTAGTCGACCATGTCTTGAGCAGAAACGCACGTCTCTTTTGCGACGTGTTACGTGACAGCGGCCGCGGCACGAGTGTGGACGATGGAATGAACGAGACAATGAACGTGGCATGAAGGGAGCGGTCACGGCCGTGGTTCAGCTCGATCTCAACGAGCCGCCGGAGTGCGTTGCGGACGCCGGTTCGTGGTGTCAGCAGGTGTGGCACCTGACCGGCAACAGCTGGCTGGCCGGGTCGGCGGAGTGGCTGGTGGCCAAACCACTGGCGATCGTGCTGACGATCGTCGTCGCGCTCCTGGTGCGATGGCTGATCCACCGGCTGATCGACCGGCTCACCCGGCTGCCCTCCGCAGCAGGCGACGACCAGAAGCGGCCTGCACTGCTGCGGCCGTTGAAGGAGAAGGCGCCGAACCTGCTGAACTCCACCCTGATGGAACGGCGCAGGCAGCGCGCCAAGACGATCGGCTCGGTGCTGAAGTCGGTGGCGTCGTTCCTCATCTTCAGCATCGCGGTGATGCAGATCCTGTCGGTGCTGGGCGTCAACCTCGCGCCGATCCTGGCCTCGGCGGGGATCGCGGGCGTGGCACTCGGCTTCGGTGCGCAGAACCTGGTCAAGGACTTCCTGTCCGGCCTGTTCATGATGGCCGAGGACCAGTACGGGGTGGGCGACATCGTCGACCTCGGCGACGCCAGTGGCGTGGTCGAGTCGGTCGGCCTGCGCATCACCACGCTGCGGGACATCAACGGCACCGTGTGGTACGTCCGCAACGGCGAGATCCTGCGGGTCGGCAACTCCAGCCAGGGGCACGCCAACGCCGTGGTGGACATGCTGCTCGCACCGGGGTCGGACATCGACCGGGCCAGCCGGATCATGCAGGACGTGGCCACCGAGGTCACCGCCGAGGAACCCATCTCGGCCGACGTACTGGAACCACCGAACCTGCTCGGTGTGAACTCCATCACGGCGGAAGGCATCACGCTGCGTCTGACGGTGAAGGTGAAAGCGGGCAGGCAGTACGCGGTCGAGCGCGCGTTGCGGGCACGCATCACCACCGCACTCACCGACGCCGGGTTCGAGACCCCGTCGTACCGGCTGTTGGTGCCGCGCAGCGACGGCAAGCAGAAGTGACAGGATGGACGGCGTGACCGAGCAGCAGGAGCAGCAGACGTTCTACGAAGCGGTCGGTGGCGAGGAGACCTTCCGCAAGCTCGTCGCCCGCTTCTACCAGGAAGTCGCCGAGGACGAGGTGCTGCGGCCGCTGTACCCGGAGGAGGACCTGGGCCCGGCGGAGGAGCGGCTGCGGCTGTTCCTCATGCAGTACTGGGGCGGCCCGCACACCTATTCCGACCGGCGCGGCCACCCACGGCTGCGGATGCGGCACGCGCCCTACAAGATCGGCCCGATCGAACGGGACGCGTGGCTGCGCTGCATGCGGGTGGCGGTGGACGAGAGCGGCATCGAAGAGCCGTACCGGACCCAGTTGTGGCAGTACCTGGAAATGGCCGCCAACAGCATGATGAACTCGTGGATGTGACCGAGGCGCTCGACTGGTGGCGCACCGCCACCGTCTACCAGATCTACGTCCGCTCGTTCGCCGACAGCAACGGTGACGGCGTGGGAGATCTCGAGGGCATTCGCAGCAGGCTGGACTACCTGAAGGATCTCGGCGTCGACGCGGTGTGGCTGACACCGTTCTACCCGTCCCCCATGGTGGACAACGGCTACGACGTGGCAGATCCACGCGACGTCGATCCGCTGTTCGGGGACCTGGCCACGTTCGACCGATTGCTGGCCGACGCGCACGCGCGGGGCATCAAGGTCACCGTGGACGTGGTGCCGAACCACACCAGCTCGCAGCACCCGTGGTTCCAAGCCGCTCTGGCCTCCCCGCCGGGCAGTCCGGAGCGGGCCAGGTACTGGTTCCGCGACGGCAAGGGTCCCGACGGTGACGAGCCGCCGAACAACTGGCAGAGCTGCTTCAAGGGCCCGGCGTGGACCCGGGTCGCCGACGGGCAGTGGTACCTGCACCTGTTCACGCCGGAGCAGCCGGATCTGAACTGGAGCAATCCGGAAGTGGTCGCCGACTTCCACCGGACGTTGCGGTTCTGGCTGGACCGCGGGGTGGACGGCTTCCGGATCGACGTGGCGCACGGCATGGCCAAGCCCGCCGACCTGCCGGACATGGACCCGCGGGCGATGTTCAACGTGGTGGAGCATGCCAACTACTACGACCCGCGGCTGAACAACGAGGGCGTTCTGGAACTGCACGAGGGCATCCGCCGGGTGCTCGACGAGTACCCGGGAACGGCTGCCATCGGCGAGGTCTGGACGTTCGACGACGAGCAGATGAGCCAGTACATCGCGCCCGGCCGGCTGCACCTGGGTTTCAACTTCCGACTGGCGCTCACCGAGTTCGACGCCGACAAGCTGCGTGCCGCGATCGACCGCTCGCTGGCGGCGCCGCTGAGCGTCGGTGCCCCGCCCACGTGGACGTTGAGCAATCACGACGTGTGGCGGCAGGTCAGCAGGTACGGCGACGGTGAGATTGGGCTGGCCAGGGCACGCGCCATGGCGCTGGTGGAGCTGGCCCTGCCCGGCGTGGTCTACCTGTACAACGGCGAAGAGCTCGGCCTGCCCAACGGCCCGCTGACCGAAGAGCAGAGCACCGACCCGGGCGGCACGTCGGACATGCAGGGCTCCCGCGACGTCGCGCGCATCCCGCTGCCGTGGTCCGGTGACATGCCGCCGTTCGGCTTCACCACCGGACAGCGGACGTGGCTGCCCATGCCCGTCGAGTGGGCCGACCGCACGGTGGAGAAGCAGGAGGCCGACCGGTCGTCGACGCTGTGGCTCTACCGGGACGCGTTGCGGTTGCGCAAGACCCACCCCGCGATGTCCGGGGACACGGTGAGCTGGGAAGACGCTCCCCCGGGGTGCTTCGTCATGCGCAGAGAGGGCGGGTTGCGGTGCGTGCTGAACTCCTCGGACGCGCCGGTGGACCTGCCGCCCGGCGAAGTACTGCTGGCCAGCTCGCAGGTACAGGACGGCAAACTGCAGCCCAACGCGGCGGCCTGGCTGGTCTAGGCGCTTCGACCGGGGCCCGGCCGGACCGACGTGAGGCGTGCTCGGTTGTCAAGGCGCTGACTCACGCGCCTTCCGTGCCGGGCATGGCTCAGAAGACCAGTGGCAGCAGGGCGTGCCGACGGCGTACCACCGCGCCGTAGCGGGCGTCGATGCGCATCCAGGATTCGTTGGCGCGGACGCGCACCACATCGTCGGCGTGCTCGTCCTGCTGGCCGGTGAATCCCATGCCCGCCAGCGCGAACAGGCACCGCATCGGAACCTTCAGGTCGACCTCGCCGTTGGACACGGTCAGCACCGGCTGGTCCAGCAGGGATGCGGGCGGGTTGCCCATCGGGCCGGCGTTCTCCTTGGCCACGGTCAGGCCGCGTTCGGTGAGGTCACTGATCACCGAGACCGGCACGTCGTCGATGATCGGCCAGGTGCCTTGGGGCGGCAGTTCGGAGCGCCACAGCAGATCGCGCGCCGGACCTGGGTCGACCTCGGCGGACCGTGCCACGGTGAGGGCCGCGAGCAGTTCGTTGCCGCTGACGGTCACGTCCGCCGGCGTCAGCTCGGCCAGCACCGCTCTGGTCGCCAAGACCTCGAACGGTGTGGTCGCCCACGCCTCCACCATGCCGACGGTGTCCGTGCCGCTGTTGTGCCGCACACGCATCCGGATCGGCACCTGGGCGTCCAGCCGGACCGCGCGGGCCACGAACGCCGCCAGGTTCTCCCGCTGTGCCGGGTCCTCGAAGCGCAGTGCGGTCACATGCTCAAACTACCAACGCGGGTCGTCATGACGACGCCCCACCAGCCCGGGAGTCACTGGTGGGGCGTCTACGGGCGGGGCCTGTCAGAAATCGAACAGGGGGCCTTTCTCGGTGCGCATCACGCACCGGTTGGGGAACGTCTCGGCGTACCGCACTGCCCTGCCCTGCCAGTGGCCGATGAGCCGCGCGTGCACCGGCCGGTAGATCAGCACGCAGGGATCCTCGGAGTACGAGACGGCGGCCGCATCACCGTTCGTTTCGGTCAGGACGGCGCACGCCTCGTCGGCGCGCGGATGAGTGCCGCCTGCCGGGTCGCATTCCAGCGCGACCCCGGTCGAGGCACCACTTTCGTCCTCGACGACGAGATGCAGTTGACTCGCGCGCGGCTGGCCCGCGCTCACGCCCGGCTGCAGCACTCCGAGCAGCAGCGCAGGCATGACCAGAACTGTGGCTAGACGTGATACTCGCATGACGCCGCTCACGCTATGCCGACCCACTCCGGACGCCGCGACAACGCTCCGACGCGACGGTGAGAATCGCCCCATCGGGTTTGCTCGCCATCTGTCGGGCACGCAGACGGCCGGACCGGCAATTGCCGACGGTGCGTCGGACAACCCGGCCCGGCCGCCTGGTGAATGGCTGCGGCCGGTGGCACCGAGCTGGTGCGACCGCGGTCGTTGCCGGTGCGACGGCGGTCGTTCCGGCCCGGTGAGCGGCCCGGCTACGACCGGGCCCGGGTGACCACCGTCCTCACCGCGCCATGCTGCGCAATTGCCGCGTCGCCACGGACAGCGTGGCCAGGTCCAGCTTGCCGACGCGGGCGATGTCGTCCAGCGCCACCCTGGCGCGGGCCAGGCGCGAACTGTTGGCCCGCTCCCACTGCTCGATCTTGGCGTCGACCGGGTCACCGGGATCGCTGATCCGCAGCGCGTCCAGCGTGATCGCCCGCAACGACAGGTAGATGTCGTCGCGCAGGGCCAGCCGAGCCAGCGCGTGCCAGCGGTTGCCGCGCTCCAGGGCGGTCACCGACGTCAGCATCCGGTTGATGCCCAGATGCTCGGACAGCGCGTAGTAGAGCTCGGCGGTCTCCAGCGGGCTGCGCTCCCGGTCGACACCGATTTCCTGTTCGGCCAGCTCGGCCACCTCGGTGACGTCCAGCAAGCCGTAGGTGAACAGCAGCGCGGCGACCCTGCCCGCGAGGTCCTCCGGCACGCCGTCGGCAATCAGCTCGTCGCGTCGGGCGTTCAGCACGTCCAGCTCTTCGCCACGCAGCAGCTCCGGCACCTTCGGCTGCAGCGCCCTGACCACCCCGGAGAACCGGTTGATCTCCGCGCCGACCGCCAGCGGCTGCGGCCGCGAGGACAACCACCAGCGCGCGGCGCGGTCCAGCAGCCTGCGGGTCTCCAGCACCATGCGGTCGGCGACGTCGGTGGACACCACGTTGTCCAGCGCCTCGATGTCCCGCCACACCGCAGGCAGGTCGAACACCCTGGTCACCACCATGTAGGCGCGGACCGCGTCGGTCGCCGTCGCGTTCATCTCCTCGGCCAGGCGGAAGGCGTACGACAGGCCTGCGCCGTCGACCACCTCGTTGACCACCTGGGTGGTGATGATCTGCCGCTTCAGCGGATGCTGCTGGATCGCCTCGGCGAACCGCTCCCGCAACGGCGTCGGGAAGTACAGCGGCAGGCGCTGCGCGAAGACGTCCTGGTCGGGCAGATCGGAGTCGATCAGTTCGTCCTTCAGATCGAGCTTGACGTGGGCCAGGATGGTGGCCAGCTCCGGGGAGGTGAGCCCTTCGCCGTCGGCGATGAGCTTCTTGAACTCCTGGTTGCTGGGCAGCGCCTCGAGCTGGCGATCCAGGCCCGCCTTCTCCTCCAGGTAGGACACCAGCCGCTGGTGCACCGACGCCATCGGGGCGGCGTGCGCGCGGGAGACGCCCAACACCGCGTTCTGCCGGTAGTTGTGCCGCAGCACCAGCTCGGCGACCTCGTCGGTCATCGACTCCAGCAACGGCACGCGCTCGTCCTGGCTCAGCTCGCCGCGTGCGATGGCCTGCTCGAGCAGGATCTTGATGTTGACCTCGTGGTCGGAGCTGTCCACGCCCGCGGAGTTGTCCAGCGCGTCGGTGTTGATCTTGCCACCGTTGCGGGCGAACTCGATCCGGCCCCGCTGGGTGAAGCCCAGGTTGCCGCCTTCGCCGACCACCTTGACCCGCAGCTGGTTGCCGTCCACCCGCACCGCGTCGTTGGTCTTGTCGCCGGCGTCGGCGTGGCTTTCCGTGCTCGCTTTGACGTAGGTGCCGATGCCGCCGTTCCACAGCAGGTCGACCGGCGCCAGCAGGATCGCCCGGACCAGCTCGTTCGGCGTCAGCTTCGTCACCTCGTCCGGCAGGCCGAGTGCCCGGCGCATCTCCGGGGTGACGACGACCGTCTTGGCAGAGCGTTCGAACACGCCTCCGCCTTTGCTGATCAGGCTTCGGTCGTAATCGGCCCACGTCGACCGCGGCAGCTCGAACAGCCGCTTGCGCTCGCGGAACGAGATCGCCGGGTCCGGGTCCGGGTCGACGAAGATGTGCATGTGGTTGAACGCCGCAACCAGGCGGATGTGCTCGGACAGCAGCATGCCGTTGCCGAACACGTCGCCGGACATGTCGCCGATGCCGACCACGGTGAAGTCCTGCGTCTGGGTGTCGATGCCCAGCTCCCGGAAGTGCCGCTTCACCGATTCCCACGCGCCGCGGGCGGTGATGCCCATTTCCTTGTGGTCGTAGCCGGCTGAACCGCCCGAGGCGAACGCGTCGCCGAGCCAGTGCCCGTAGGCCAGGCTCACCTCGTTGGCGATGTCGGAGAAGGTCGCCGTGCCCTTGTCGGCCGCCACCACCAGGTAGCTGTCGTCGTCGTCGTACCGGACGACCTGGGGGGCAGGCACCGTCTTGCCGTCCCGACGGTTGTCGGTCAGGTCCAGCAGGCCGGAGATGAACATCCGGTAGCAGGCGATCCCCTCGGCCTGCAGGGCTTCCCGGTCGGCGGCGGGATCACCGGTGGGCGCGGGCGGGTTCTTCACCACGAAACCGCCCTTGGCGCCGACCGGCACGATCACCGAGTTCTTGACCGCCTGCGCCTTGACCAGGCCGAGGATCTCGGTGCGGTAGTCCTCGCGCCGGTCCGACCAGCGCAGCCCGCCGCGGGCCACCGAACCGAAGCGCAGGTGGACGCCCTCCACCCGGGGCGAGCAGACGAAGATCTCGAACCGCGGCCGTGGCTCGGGCAGGTCGGGCACCGCCGTCGGCTCCAGCTTGAACGACAGGTACGAGCGGTGCTCGCCGTTGTCGTCGGTGCGGTAGTAGTTGGTCCGCAGCGTGGCTTTGATGAGTGTGAGCAGGCCGCGCAGGATGCGGTCCTCGTCGAGGCTTTCCACCGAGTCGATCATCGACTCGATCTCGGCCGCGCGCTGCTCGACGCGGTTCCGCCGCTCCGGCGTCACCTCCTCGCCGTCGGCGACGTCGAACTTCAGCTCGAACAGGTCGATCAGCGCGGCCGCCACCTGCGGGTTGGCCAGCACGGTCCGCTCGATGTAGGCCTGCGAGTACGGGGTGCCCGCCTGCTGCAGGTAGCGGGAGTAGGCGCGCAGCACCGACGTCTGCCGCCAGGTCAAGCCGCTGCGCAGCACCAGGCCGTTGAGCCCGTCGATCTCCGCGGCGCCGTCCCACATGGCACGGAACGCGTCCTGGAAGCGCTTGCCCAGGTCGCTGAGTGACTCCGGATCGGCGACCTTCTCCAGCGTCTGCTGGTCCACCCGCAGGCCGAAGTCGTAGATCCACGCCCGGCTGCCGTCGGGCATGGTGATGTCGTACGGCCGCTGGTCGATGACCTCGACGTCCATCTTCTGCAGCATCGGCAGCAGCTTGGACAGCGAGACCCCTTCACCCGCCAGGTAGAGCTTGAACCGGTGGGTGGCCTCGTCGTGCTCGTCCTGGCAGGCGTACAGCTGCATCCCAAGGTCGCCCGGCCCGGACAGTGATTCCAACTGCCGCAGGTCGCGCAGGCCAGTGACGGCGTCGAAGTCCTCCTTGTAGGCCTCCGGCAGCGCCGCCGCGAGACGTTCCCCGAGCTGAGTGGCCGGCTCGTCGCGGTGGCTCTGCAGCACGCCTGCGGCCACTCGCTCCTCGTGAATGGCCTCGATGAGCTGGTCCTCCCAGCCGCGCACCGCCGTGGTGAGCCGCTGCTGGATGCGGCGCATGTCCGGCTCGATCTGCTTGTCCGGGTCGGTGTAGGCGGTGAAATGCACCTGGGCGAACAGCGTCTCGCCCAGCCGGACGGCGAACTCGACCTCCCGCGCCTGGAGTTCTTCGCGCAGTACCTCCTGCATGGCCTGCCGGGACCGGGTGCTGTACCGGTCGCGCGGCACGAACACCACGCACGAGAAGAAGCGGCGGTACGGGTCACGGCGCAGGAAGGCCCGGATGCGGCGCCGGTCGGCCAGGGCGATCGCGCCGGTGGCGGTGGCGTAGAGGGAGTCGGGGTCGGTGGAGAACAGCTCGGCGCGCGGCCAGCTCTGAATGACCTCGAGCATGGCCTGGCCGGAGTGCGAATCCATCGGGAAGCCCGCGCGATGGATGACGTCCCGCACCCTGCGTCCCACCACCGGGATGTCCAGCACGTCCTCGTGCAGCGCCGACGTGGTGAACATGCCGAGGAAGCGGTGCTCGCCGGTGACTTCGCCGTTGTCGTCGAAGGTCTTGACGCCGATGTAGTACGGGCGCACCGGCCGGTGGACCGTCGACCGGGCGCTGCCCGGCGTCAGCACGAGCAGGTTCTTGGACAGTGCCGTTTTCGCGATGTCCGTGCCCGCGGTGAGTTTGCGGGCGGCCAGGCTGTCCTGGCGGAGCACGCCCAGGCCGGTCGCCAGGACCGCGCGGAGCACCGGCGCGTCCTCGGCCACCGGGTCCGGTTGATCCCGCACCACTTCGTACTTGCGGTAGCCGAGGAACCGAAAGTGCCCGTCCACCAGCCAGCGCAGCAGCGCGGCGCCTTCGGTCACTTCGGTGGGCGGCAGCGGCGGCGGGGACGATTCCAGTTCGTCGGCCAGCTGCAGCGCCGTCTCGGTCATCTTGACGGAGTCTTCGACGACCTCACGGACATCGGTGATGACGGAGATCAGGCCGGTCTCGACGGCCGCGGCACGCTCCGGATCGGTGATCTGGTCGACCTCCACGGAGATCCACGACTCCGCCGAGGCGCCCTCCGGCGGGTCGTCCAGGTCCGCGGCCGGGTGCAGCTGCTGCAGCGCACCCGTGACGTCCCGGGTCGCCAGCAGGATCGGGTGCACGATGCGCTGCACCGGCATCCCGGACCTGGCGAACTTGGCCACCACGCTGTCGACCAGGAACGGCATGTCGTCGGTGACGATCTGCACGACCGTGACACCCGAGGAGCCGCCGGTGGACCGGGCCGGGTTGCTGATCTTCACCACCGGCCTGCCCGGGGGGCGCCGCTCGGCCAGCTCCAGGTGGCTGCGGACCGCGGCGAGCAGGTCCTCCGGCGAGTCGTCGACGATGTCCTCCGGCGGGGCGTGCCGGTAGTACACGCGGATCAGGTCGGAGATGTCCGGCGCCAGTTGTGCTGCGGCCTCGACCAGTCGATCCCGTTGAGCCTCCAAGTCGTCGGCATCCGCCGACCCCCCAGGTGACACGCTGGAGACCTTGGTGGAAGTCATGGCGCGAACAACCTCCGTTGCGGCAACGCTGCACAGTCAACGCCTCTCACCCTAGCCTGGCGACGTTCGGCACTCGCAGCCCACGCAGTTCGATCACCGGCGGGCGATACGATCACGCTGGGCCGATAGCGCCGTCGTGGCCGGCACCACAGCCGAGGCCCGGACTGGCGCGCTCGGATGGGCTGCAGGAAGCCGGCTCGCCCGCGCTGGGAAGCTTTCATCGACGAGGTCCACACCTCGGCGCAGACTCCGAAGCCAGCTGGCTGTGGAACCGAAGCCGGCCGGGCGAGAAACCGAAACCAGCTGGCCGAGAAACCAAAACGGCCGACCAAGAAGTCGGCCGGACGAGAAACCTGGGTGTGCTGTCTGCGCAACTGACGTCAGCCGGTACCAGCGGGGTCGTCGGATCAGAGATCGCCGTGGTGGCCCCATGGCCGGTCGTCACCGGTGAAGCGTCGGCCGTTGGTCCGCCGGGACTCACCTGATCCCGCACTTTCCTCCCGCAAGCGGCGTGCCCGCGAGGACAACGACCCGGCAAGTTCGTCGTCATCCGGCCAATCGCGGAAGATGGACAGCAGGCTGTCCAACCGCGGCGGCTCGGTGCGGCCCGTCGTCGTCCTGGACCGGCCACCGGAGTCGACGGGCTTGTCTGCGCCTGATGTGGGCGAGGTTGGCGACGTCTGCGCCGAGCCGTCCGAGGTCGTGTTCGTGTCGGCCGCACGCAGTTGACGCTCCCCGTGGCCGGTGGTGGTGTCCCGACTGGTGTCCGAGGACGACTTCTGCTGAGCGTGCTTTGCCTGCCAGGAGGAACCGCTCTGGTCGTCCCTGGCCCGCGCAGCGGCAAGCAGCTCGTCGATGATCGACCGCGCCGACGCGGCATCGGAGGCCTCCTTGCGTCCGGAGACCTCTTCTCGTCCGGCGCCGCTCGAAGCCTTCTCTTCCCCGGTGCCGCCCGAAGCCGTCTCGCGGCCCGTGCCGTCCGAGGTGTGCTCGCGTCCGGGAGTGTCCTCACCGGACGCCGCATGCCTCCCACCCGTGCCCGACGCCGCCTCGGCCGGAGGCTCGGACGCCGGAATTCGCGGAAGCATCGACGTCACTTCCTGCGCGCCGGGTGGAGCTGCCTCGCGCGACGAGCCCAGCCTTGGCTGCTCGGCTGCCGCGCCCGCCAGGGACGACGTGGGGTCGGCGCCGGACCCCACCCCGGAGGCCGTCTCCGTCGCCGAGGAATCCGCCGTCGAAGCTCCCGGCGTCGACGACTCCGGTGCGCGCCTTCTTCCCCCCGTACCGACCTTGACTCCCAGCCGCTCCAACACCGACCGGGCGGCCGTCCCCCCTTCAGAGCGGCGGTGCCGCGGCGTGTGCTCCGGCTCCCGGTGCTCTTGCGTGCCGCCAGCAGCTGTCTCCGCGGCCTTGCCAGCGGGGGTTTCGGAGACGTTCCCACGTCGCGGGCCGGTGCCCTGCTCCCCATGCGCACGATGCGCCGACGACGCGTTCACGGGCTGCTGCGACGGCCCGAGCGCGGCAAGCCAGGGCCGGAGTGGCGTCGCCTCGCCTGCCGAGCCGCCTGCGGTGCCGGTGCCGCCACCGCCCGCTTGCGCCGGCTCTGCCGCGCTGCTGCCCTCTCCCCCGGCTCCGCTGCCGGCAAGCCGCAGCGGAGGTCGGCCGTGCTGCTCGCTGCGGTGGAGTGTGGGATCGAGGTCCTTCGGCAGCGAGATGGTCGGCAGGTTCAGCAACGGCAACGTGACCTTCGGCTCCGCCTTCGCGCCCTGCGCCGACGCTCCAGGGTCTTTCGCCGAGCCACTGCCTGACGTCTCGGCGGCCGGCTCGGCACTGCCGTACTTGCGCGGCAGCTCGGAAGCTGCTTTCGACGCCGCCGACGGCAACGAAGCCACCTTCGGCTCCGTGGCCGCCGTCTGCCCCGTAGCTGCCGCCTGCCGAGCCTTGGGCGCGGACAGGCCGGAAGGCGCCGATGCCCGATCCGCCCCAGTCGCGTGGGCAGACGGCTTCTCCTGCCCCCTGGCACCGCTGTCACGCGCCGAGGGAGGCTCCCCCATGCCCAGCAGCTGAGCCAGATCAACCACGCTCTCCTCGCCCCGGCCGAACTCACCGGTCAGCGCGTTGATGGCCTGTCGGCGGGCCCGGCCGTACACGTGCTCGCACCGGCGGGCCTCCCGGGCAGCGTGAAGGGCGGACCGCTCGCGGCCTGCGGCCTCCTCGACGTGGGACAGCTCGAGCCACAGCCGGGCCTCGATCCAGGTGAGGTCGTAGCGTTGCACGCTGTGCAGCGCGTCTCGCACCAGCCGCCCGGCCGCCTCGGCCTCCCCGGCGGACAGATGCAGGCGGGTCGCCAGGGCGAGCCTCAACCAGGCCAACGGCCCCACCGCGGCGGCGCGTGCCGGTCGAGACAGCACACGCTGCGCGATGTCCATGGCCCGCCGGTTCTCGCCACGGTCCAGCAATGCGCACGCCATGTCCAGTACGACCCGGGCCCGCAGCTGCATGCCGTCGTGTGCCTCGGAATCCAGCCCGTCGAGCAGGTCCAAGGCGCGCTGTCCGGTGTCCAGCGACGCGGCCAGGTCACCGTGCCGCCGCTGATGTGCCGCCGTCCTGCTGGCCACCATGGCCCGTAGCAGGATCCGGTCGACGTCCGGCAACTGCGCGTCGGAGCGGATCAGCCTGTCGGCCTCGGCGAGCGCTCTGTCCATGAACGACTGCCTGCCCACCGGCGCCATGCACCCCACGAGCTGCATCAGCGCCAGCGCCCGGCACACCGCAGGCAGATCGCGTTGGCTGAGGACGGGCCGGAGCGCGGCCAGCCCGGTCAGCGGGACACCGGCGCTGCGCGCACACACCGCCAGCTCCACTCGCATCTGCGCCGCCAGCTCGGCGTGCCCGTCGGCTTCGGCGGTGCGCAGCACCGTGACCGCCCGGTGCACCACGTCCGGCCGCTGCCCCATCCGCATGCGGGCGAACACCGACAAGCCCTCGGCGTTGACCCACAGGTGCTCCGAGCCTGCGGCCTCGGCGAGTGCCGCCGCCCGCTCGCCGAAGACCAATGCCAGCTCCGGGGCACGGAACCGCAACCGCGTTCCGTGGTCGAGCAGCCGCTCGGCGGGGGTGACATCAGGCCTGATGGCCGACAGTGCGGAGGTGCCTGCGCCGATTCGGCCTACCGCTTCGTCACGCGGGTATCCGGCAACCCCCCGCTCATCGTGCATACCTGCAGCCACAAGGCCTCCGGTGGTTGTCGGCGACGGTCGCTGGTCAGTCGCGCGTCAGCTTCCGGTACGTCACCCTATGCGGACGGGCTGCCTCAGGACCAAGCCTTTCGATCTTGTTCTTCTCGTACCCCTCGAAGTTGCCCTCGAACCAGAACCACTTCGCCGGGTTCTCCTCGGTACCTTCCCAGGCCAGGATGTGAGTCGCCACTCGGTCCAGGAACCACCGGTCGTGCGAGATCACCACAGCGCAACCGGGGAACTGCTCCAGCGCGTTCTCCAGCGAGCCCAGCGTCTCCACGTCGAGGTCGTTGGTCGGCTCGTCGAGCAGGATGAGGTTGCCGCCCTTCTTCAGCGTCAGCGCGAGGTTGAGCCGGTTGCGCTCACCACCGGACAGCACGCCCGCGGGCTTCTGCTGGTCCGGCCCCTTGAAGCCGAAGGCGCCGACGTAGGCCCGCGACGGCATCTCGGTCTCGCCGACGTGGATGTAATCGAGGCCGTCCGACACGACTTCCCAGACCGTCTTGTTCGGGTCGATGCCCTCACGCGTCTGGTCGACGTAGGACAGCTTGACCGTCTCACCGATGCGGACCGTCCCCGAATCCGGCTTCTCCAGCCCGACGATCGTCTTGAACAGCGTTGTCTTCCCGACGCCGTTCGGCCCGATGACACCGACGATGCCGTTCCGCGGCAAGCTGAACGACAGCCCGTCGATGAGCACCCGGTCGTCGAATCCCTTGCGCAGGTTCTCCACCTCGACGACCACGTCGCCCAGGCGCGGGCCGGGCGGGATCTGGATCTCCTCGAAGTCCAGCTTGCGCTGGCGCTCCGCCTCGGCGGCCATCTCCTCGTAACGCTGCAGGCGGGCACGGGACTTGGCCTGACGCGCCTTGGCGTTCGACCGGACCCACTCGAGTTCCTTCTGCAGCCGCTTGGCCAGCTTGGCGTCCTTCTTGCCCTGGATCTCCAGCCGCTCGCGCTTCTTCTCCAGGTACGTCGAGTAGTTGCCCTCGTAGCCGATGACCCGGCCGCGGTCCAGCTCCATGATCCACTGGGCCACGTTGTCCAGGAAGTACCTGTCGTGCGTGACGGCCAGGACCGCTCCCGGATAGCTGGCCAGGTGCTGCTCCAGCCACTGCACGCTCTCCGCATCCAGATGGTTGGTGGGCTCGTCCAGCAGCAGCAGGTCCGGCTTGGACAGCAGCAGCTTGCACAACGCGACCCGGCGGCGCTCGCCACCCGACAGGTGCTTGACGGGTTCGTCCGGCGGCGGGCAGCGCAGCGCGTCCATCGCCTGCTCCAGCTGTGAATCCAGCTCCCAGGCGTCGGCGTGGTCAAGCTCCTCCTGGAGCTTGCCCATCTCCTCCATCAGCTCGTCGCTGTACTCGGTCGCCAGCTTCTCGGCGATCTCGTTGAACCTGTCGAGTTTGACCTTGATCTCACCGAGGCCTTCCTCGACATTGCCGCGTACCGTCTTCTCCTCGTTCAGCGGCGGTTCCTGGAGCAGAATGCCCACGCTGGCGCCCGGCTGCAGGCGTGCTTCGCCGTTGCTCGGCTGTTCCAGGCCGGCCATGATCTTCAGCACGGTCGACTTGCCCGCGCCGTTCGGCCCCACGACGCCGATCTTGGCCCCTGGATAGAACGCGGTGCTGACGTCGTCCAAGATCACCTTGTCGCCGACCGTCTTGCGCACGTTGCGCATGGTGTAGATGAACTCGGCCATCTGTCAGACTGCCCCCGCCCCGCTCGTCCGAGCACGTCGTACCGCTGTAGTCATGAAGTCTGATGGTAGAGGCGGCGTCCTCGCGGTCGTTCGGCGGCCGTCGGCTGCCGAAGCTCCGACCGGGCCCGCCAGACGGGTGACCTCGATGTCCGCCTGATGCACGACGCTGTCCTTCCGATCGTCTCCCCTACGCTGCCTGCGCTTGTGCACTCGGATGCCCTTCGCCGAGACGAAGCCTGCGCACCTCGGCAACCGCCCTGGTCAGATTCGGTCCGACCGCGTAGGCGTCCAGCTCCGTCGCGTACCGCGTCTTGCCGCCGTCCTCGTACTCGCGCGTTCGCAGCCGGCCACACACGATCACGTCGTCCCCTTTCGACAGCGACATGGCGACGTTGCGAGCCAGTCGGCGCCAGCAGGTGACCCACACCGAGAACTTGCGTCCGTCGACCCAATCGCCCAGCGACTTGTCGAACTTGCGCTCGGTGCTGATCACCAGGAATCCGGCCATCTCGTTGCCTTCACCGACGGCGCGCCGCTCGACGTCGGTAGCCACTCGACCGTTGACGGTCACCACCGTCTCACCCGTTGCCATCTCCCCCACTCCTTGATCCGGCCTGGTCCGTACTCAGACTGCGGCAATGGGACGACTCGACCCAGCTCGCGACCGAACAGCTGTGGACAACCGGTGCCTGTGGACAACTCCAGCGGCTACTGCGCGTCGTTGGTCTTGCCCGCCATGCGCGCCAGCATTGCGTTGTACGCGGCCAGCTCCTCGTCGGTGTCACCCGCCCGGCGCGCCCTCCGCTCCGCTCGCTGCGCTTCGCGCTCGTCGGCCTGCGCCCACTGGACCATCAAGGCGACAAGCACGATCAACGCGGGAATCTCGCCGAAACCCCACGCGATGCCGCCGCCGAGGCGTTGATCGGTGAGCAGATCGGTGACCCAGGGGAGCCTCAGCTGGGCGTAGAACTGCTCGCCGATGACCGTTTGCGAGCTCATCAGGATGACGCCGAAGAAGGCGTGGAACGGCATCGACAGGAACATGATCCCGAGCCTGCCGAGCGGCATCAGCCTGCGCGGTGCCGGATCGACCCCGATCAGCGGCCAGAAGAACAAGTACCCGGCCAGCAGGAAGTGCGCATTCATGGCCAGGTGCGCCCAGTGGTACTCGAGCGCGACGTCGAACAAGCCGGAGAAGTAGAGGAGGTAGAACACCCCGACGAACTGCAGCATGGCCACGATCGGCTGGGTGAGGAACCGCGCGACCGGTGAGTTCACCGCGGCGAGCAGCCATTCCCGGGGACCGGGCGGAGCGCTCTTCCCGGCCGGAGGCAAGGCGCGCAGGGCCAGCGTCGTGGCACCGCCGAGGACAAGCAGCACCGGCGCCACCATGGACAGCAGCATGTGACCACCCATGTGCACGCTGAACATCGCCGGCGAATAGCGCCCGATGCCGGACGAGGTCGCGATCAGCAACGTGGCGCACCCGGCGAGCCATGCCACGGTGCGCCCCACCGGCCAGTGGTCACCTCGCTGGTGCAACCGCCGCACCCCGGCCAGGTAGAGGACGGCGAGAACGATCGCTGCCGTTCCGAAGACGAGGTCGAAGCGCCAGTCGAACAGCAACCGCCACACCGTCGGCGGGCCGCTCAGGTCGTAACCGACAAGCAGTTCGACTCGGCCCGGGACGGCCGCTTCGTCCGGGCTCGGCGTACGGCCGAGCGCGGCGGCGATGCCGAACGTCAGGCACATCACGAGGATCTCGACGCCGGCCAGCTGCAGCAGCGGCCGCCTGGTGCCGGTTTCCTGGAGTGCCCGGACCCCGCGAACCCGTTGCTGCTGACCGAACACCCCGAGCACCCCCAAGGCGACGATCTTGGCCAGCAGCAACAGGCCGTAGGTGGTGCCGAACAGCTCTGCGGGGGTGACCCGGACCAGGCCGTTCACCACACCCGAGGCCGCCATGACGATCCAGCAGACCAGCGCGAGCCGGGAGAACCGCCTGGCCGCCAGCGGGAGGTTGGTGCTGCCTCGCCTGCCGAGCGCGACCAGGGCGATCAAGCCGCCCACCCACAGCGCGGCGGCCACGAAGTGGTAGAGCAGGCTGTTGGTCGCCACGTCGTGGTCACCGCCGGTCGCAGAGTGCCCGGTGAGGGCGAGCGGCACCAAGCCGAGCAACGAGAACCCGAAGAGAGTGGCCGTCCACCCCCAGGTCAACGTCAGGTGGCAGCCGACCGCCACGATCAGTGCCACGCAGGCGGTGATCAGCCACGCGCGCGGCACGGAGAGGGCCTCGACCAGGACGACGAACACCTCCGGGTCGAGTACCTGCTGCACCGGACGGCCTGCGCTCTCCGCGGCACTGAAGAACGAGCTGGCCAGGGCGAAGACGACCCAGAGCCACGCGGCAACGCCGGCGGTCCGCACGGCACCGTACCCGTCAGCCGCGAGGACGCCCGATCGCTGCGGCGGGACCAGGAACGCAGCCAGCAGCAACGACCCGATGACCACGACCGCGGACACTTCCGCCAGCAGCCGCACGACCGTCACCCCATAGGTCGTCAAGGGACCGGGATCGCGCAGACCAGTGATCCCGGAGAGGTTGGTGCCGCCCGTCTGCAGGAGCAAGACCACCGCAACGAGCACAGCCAGCAGGCTTCCCAGCATCACCAAAGAGGTGACCCCGGAAACCTTGCGCTTGGTCGTCGACTGCTCCGTGGGCACGGATCGAAGCCTAGGCCCACGCCACCACGGGTGGACGCGCGGGCGTACCACACAATGCCGCGGAACACACGCGCGAGCGCGCAAATTGTGGACAGCTCGACCGATCTTGCGAGTTGTCCACAGATTCGTCCGCGTCCCGCCGCACCGGCAGTGATCATGCGAGGGTTGATCGCGGAAAAACCTCTGGGGGAGGAAACCATGATCCGCAGCATGATCATTCACGCACGGCGTTCATTGGTCGTCGCAGTCGGCATCTGTGCCGTGCTGGGTGCCGGCCTCACATCGGCGGGGTCCGCCGACGCAGCTCAACGGCCCGCGCTGGCAGCGAGAGCGGTGGCCGAGGAGCAATGCGACCCCGGTGAATTCTGCAGCTGGGAGAAGCAGAACTATCAGGGCGGCGTCCATCGCATCGATCTGCTCAGCGCCAACCCCGACGAGTGCGTTCCGCTGCCGGACGACCACGACGCACGCTCGTTCGTCAACCGCATGCGCCAAGCCGTGACCGTGTACCAGGGCAGGGATTGCTCGACCGAAGGCGAGTTCTCCACCTACCCCGGAGGCGGAACGTACGTTCCGCAGACTCGCTTTGTCGTGCGCGCTGTCCAGGTGTGGGAATGAGGCCGGGCAGCGACGGCCGTCAGGTCGATTCGGCGAGAGCTGCCAGTTTGTTCAACGAGGCGAGCAGGTTCTCCTCGGTCGTTCTGCGCGCCCGGCTCAGCCGCTTGGGGTCGTTCAGCTGCGTCCAGTCGTAGGTGTGCGTGACGCGGGTGCGCGACTCACCCAGGGGCTCGAGCTCCCAGCGCCAGAGGTGACCCGGCGGTTGCTTGCCGGGCTCGGCGGGACGCCACGCAATCCGGCGGTTCTCGACGAACTCGACGACGTGGTTCTCCCGCACGCCGCCGCTGGTCAGGTGCATCAAGAAGACATCGCCGACCCTGGCGACGCGTTGCTCGCTGCCTGCTCGGGACAGGTTGCTGTTGCCGTCCCATCTCGGTTGCTGTGTGGGGTCGGCAATCAGGTCGAACAGCTTCTCGGCACTCGCGGCGACCTCGCGGCTGGCAGTCACGATGTGCGACTCTGCGGCGTCGGAACCAACGGCGTCAGAAACCATGCGCACATCGAAGCACTGTCGTGTGCACCGCCGCTACCACATTCAACGCATCGGCAGTCCACGAAGGCACTTGGGCGTCCGCCGTGCAAGGACGCCCCCAGTCTCCGCAGCGCGAGGACGCCCCCCCCCGGTCACCGTCGGCGATCGGGCCGCATCAGCGCAACTGCGGGGCGACCTCGCTGGCGATCAGCTCGATCTGATCCAGGTCGTCCAGCTCGAGCATCTGGAGGTAGACGCGTGAAATTCCGGTCTTGTCGCGCCACTGACCCAGCTGGTCGACGATCTCCGCCGGTGTGCCGGCCAGTGGGTTGCCCACCAGGTCCTCCGGCGAACGGCCCAGCGCCTCGGCCCGCCTGGCCACGTCGGCGCTGGTCCGTCCGATCACCAGGGTGTGGGCGAGCGATCGCACCATCTCCGAGGGGTCGCGGCCGATGTCGTCGCATGCCTGCGCCACTCGCTCGAACTGACGGGAGGCGGTGTCGGCGTCGACGAACGGCACGTTGAACTCGGTGGCGTACCTGGCGGCCAGAGCCGGCGTGCGGCGCGGCCCCGTGCCACCCATGATCACCGGGATCCGGCGGCCCGGTTTCGGCAGCGCCGGGGAATCAGTCACGGTGTAGTGCTTGCCCTGGAAGGAGAACGTCTCGCCTTCCGGGGTGGCCCACAAGCCGGTGATGATCTCCAGCTGCTCTTCCAGGCGGTCGAAGCGCTCCTTGACCGACGGGAACGGGATGCCGTACGCGGTGTGCTCGGCTTCGAACCACCCGGCACCGATCCCGAACGCGATCCGTCCGCCGGACATGACGTCGGCCTGGGCGACCGCGATGGCCAGCGGCCCCGGCAGCCGGAACGTCGCCGACGTGACCAACGTGCCGAGGGCGATCGTCTTGGTCTGCACCGCCAACGCCGACAGCGTGGTCCACGCGTCGGTCGGTCCGGGCAGACCCGAACCACCCATCGTCAGGTAATGGTCGGAACGGAAGAACCCGTCCAGGCCGGCTGCTTCGGTAGCCTGAGCCACCCGCAGCAAATCGCTGTACGTGGCGCCTTGCTGCGGCTCAGTGAAGATCATGAGGTCCACGGTCGCGATGGTAGCCGTCGTGGCGTGCGAGCCGGTGAAGGGAGCGCACCCGACGACATGACGGAAGCTTCCATCGGCTGGCGTTACGTGGCGTACCAGGCCTCGGTCGATCTGGTGCCGTTCTATCCGCTCTACGCGGTGCTCTTCGCCGACAGCGGGTTGTCCGAAGCCGACATCGCCGTGTTGTTGACCGTGTGGATGGTGGCGGGCTTGCTGCTGGAGGTGCCTTCCGGGGCGCTGGCCGACACGCTGTCCCGGAGACGGCTGCTGATGGCGGGAACGACCATCCGCGCGATCGGCTTCACCTTGTGGGTCGTGTGGCCGACCATGCTCGGCTTCGCCATCGGATTCGTCCTGTGGGCGTTGGAGGAGGCGCTGAATTCCGGCACGTCGGAGGCCCTGCTCTACGACGAGCTTGCCGCCGTCGGCGCGGAGGACAACTACCAACGCTGGGCGGCGCGCACCCACACCGCGGCGCTGGCGGCGCAGCTCGTCGCCACGGTTTCGGCCGCGCCCCTGTTCGCGTGGGGCGGTTATGCGCTGATCGCCGCGGTCTCCGCCGGTGCCGGGCTGGTGGGCGTCGCCTTGATCGCTTCGATGCCCGAGCGGCCGCGGGTGGAAAAGGTCGACGGCGGTTGGCGCCGGTGGGTGTCCATGTTGCGGTCGGGCACGGGCGAGGCAAGCCGCTCCCCGTGGGTGCGGCGTCGCGTGCTGATCTACGCCGTGCTGGTCGGGTGCACAGCACTGGACGAGGCGTTTCCGTTGCTGGCCGTCGAGGTCGGCGTCGCGACCGCGCTTGTTCCCCTGGTGATCGGCGCGACCGTGCTCGGGCAGCTCACCGGGTCTGCTTTGGGTGGCCGCCGGATGAGCGACCAGCCGCTCGCCCTGGTGCTGTTGATCGCGACGGCGATGATCGTGGGTGGGGCGCTGGCCCGGTCGGTGTGGGGTTTCGTGCCGATCACACTCGGATACGGTGCCCTCCAGTACGGCATCGTGCTTGCCGACGCCAGGCTGCAGGAGTCGGTGGAGGGTCCGGCGCGAGCCACGGTCACCTCGGTCGCGGGCCTCGGGGCAGGGTTTGCCGCCCTCGCCGCTTACGGACTGTGGGGTGTCGTCGCCGAGAACTATGACAACGGGTTCGGCGTGGGCACCATCGCGCTCTTCCTGTTGCCCGCCGTGCTGCTGCTCGCGCTCGGTCGACCCGCTCCCAGCACGCGCTGATCCCAGCACCGCTGACAACGGTTCGAATCTCAACCGAACAGAACTGTTCCCCGGTTCTTGGTGCGAGCCGTCCTGATCACAACGGCGAGAACCACTCCTGCGATGGCGGCAAGGCTGACGGCAGCGACCCCGGTGTCCGTGGTGGCAACGGCTATCCAGGCGAAGGCCCAGCAGACGGCGACGGCGAATCCGACGATCGCGGGCAGCCACAACACGCCCGCAATGACGAGCACGGCCGTCACCACGAGCGCGGCGACCGCCAAGGTAGGCGAAGGCGCAGTGGCAACCGCCGCCAGCGTCGTTCCCGCCCCGGCAACCGTCGCGATGGCGACCCAACCCAGGTAGAGGGTGATCGGCAAGCGCAGCAACAGCCGGTCCGCCCAGCCACCGCCGGGAGCCCGCACCTTGTCGGCGGCGAAGGCGAGGGACAACAGCAAGGCGACGATCGCCAGCTGAGCGAGGACGAACTGGCGCTGCGTGAACAAGACGATCCAGGCCGCATTGAGCACCCCTGCCGCGACCAGCCACCATCCCGATCGACGATGCACCGTCCGGGCACGCTGCCGCGGCAGCACCTGCCGGACGGCCAAGACAAGGAACGCGGCGTAGATCAACGACCAGATGGAGAATGCAGCGCCCCCTGGTTGTAGAACCGTCGGATAGGAATTCGCCACGGAACTGACCGACTCACCCAGCAAGCCCATTCCACCGACGATCCCGCCGGCGATCTGCAGCACGCCAGCCACAACGACGGCACACGCGCGGACGGTGTCCGCTCTCGTCGGGCTCGATGTCGGCACGTTCACTGGCACCTCCTGGCAGGCCGAATGTCGCCTGGGAATACCACCAACGCCGAACTGCTATCCATCGGGACCAGCGAGGGCTCAGAGCTTCCGGTGGATCACACCCGCGCACGCACACGCGCTCGACGACACTTCCGGCGAAGTGCGCCATCCAATGTCTTCGCCGGTTTTCGGCGAAGTACCTCCTCCCATGCCTTCGCGCCATTGCCTGCCGCGACGAAGGCGACGGCACACCGAGCCGTGCAGCTGCACGGTTTGCGCCCGGCTGCGAAAAATGAGCCGAGCTGCGGGCCCGTGCGTAGGCTGATCGTCATGGCCAAGAAGTCGTTCGAGCGTGACATGAATTACATTCCTGACCGCATCACCAAGAACGCGCGCGTTCCGGAATACGGACCGGTCAAGGGCGAGCTCTGGCCGGTGGAGCCCGGCCGGTACCGGCTGATCGCGGCGGCTGCCTGTCCGTGGGCCAACCGCACCTTGATCGTGCGCAAGCTGCTCGGTCTCGAGGACGTCATTTCGGTCGGCATGCCCGGCCCGACTCACGACGAACGCAGCTGGACGTTCGATCTCGACCCGGACGGCCGTGACCCGGTCCTGGGCATCGAACGGCTGCAGGAGGCGTACTTCCGCCGCTACCCGGGCTACCCGCGCGGCATCACCGTGCCGGCCATTGTGGACATCCCGACGGGCCAGGTGGTGACGAACGACTTCCCGTGGATCACGCACGACTTCTTCTTCGAGTGGAGCGACTACCACCGGCCGGACGCGCCGAATCTGTGGCCGGAGGATCAGCGGGAAGAGATGGAAGAGGTGATGCAGCGGATCTTCGTCGGAGTGAACAACGGGGTGTACCGATGCGGGTTCGCCGGATCGCAGGAAGCCTACGACGAGGCGTACGACCTGCTCTGGGAAACCATGGACTGGCTGGAAGAGCGGTTGGCCGATCGGCGATACCTCATGGGTGACTCCATCACCGAGGCCGACGTGCGGCTGTTCACCACGCTCGTGCGGTTCGACGCGGTGTATCACGGTCACTTCAAGTGCAATCGGAACAAACTGACCGAGATGCCGGTGTTGTGGGCGTATGCGCGTGACTTGTATCAGACGCCGGGGTTCGGGGAGACGGTCGACTTCGACCAGATCAAGAAGCACTACTACGTCGTGCACAAGCACATCAACCCGACGCAGATCGTCCCGAAGGGACCGGACCCCAAGGTGTGGCTGACCCCGCACGGGCGAAGTTAGGCCGCCCGGGAGCCGAGCACCGACCGCGAGAAGACATCAGGCCACCGCGAGCCAGGGTGCCGCGCCGGCTGGGCACCGGACCATCGGACCGACCGCGAGCCGAGCGTCGGCACCGGAACCGGCAATGCCGGACCGCCGGACCCCGGCCGGTTCCGGACCGAGGCACCGGGCCGATCACGGGCCGAGGCAGCCGACCGGCAACGGGCCTGACCGAGCGGCCAACCACGAAACACGACGCCGAACCTGTCGCGAGCCGGCACCGACCGGACCTACGCCACCAGGTCGACCGGGTTGAAGCACCGGACCAACCTGACCGAAGCACCGGGTCGGTCGCGGGCCAGGATTCGGTTGCGGGCCGTGGCAGCCGGCCGACGACGAACGGAAGAGCAAACGGCCGAAACCCACGGGAACCGCGCCTGTCGCGCACCAGGCTCCGACCACGACCCACAACACCGGACCGACCCGCCCGGATCACCGCGCCGATCCCGACCAGAACGCCAGGCCGGGTGCTGACCGGGAGCAGCCGACCCGCCACAGGCCGAACCAAGCGACCGACCACAAACCACAACACCGCGCCGGTCACAGGCCAAGACAGCTGGCCAACCACGAACCGGAACAGCAGACAGCCGAAACCCACGACACCGGCCCCATCGCGCACCAGGCTCCGACCACGACCCACAACACCGGACCGACCCGCCCGGATCACCGCGCCGATCCCGACCAGGACACCAGGCCGGGTGCTGACCGGGAGCAGCCGACCCGCCACAGGCCGAACCAAACAGCCGACCACAAACCACAACACCGCGCCGGTCACGAGCCAGCACCGACCAGACCCACGCCACCGAGTTGCCCCGCCCGACCGCACCGATCGCGGGCAGGCGCAACTAGCCAAGAGTGAGCCGGAACAGCAAACGGCCAAACCCGCAGATACCGGACCCATCGCGAACCAGGACCCGACCACGACCCACAACAGCGGACCGACTGACCAAGGCAGCAGACCGATCGCGGGCAGGCGCCGCAGGCCATCCGGGCACTGGAACCACTGACCACGAGCATCGGCCGGGACCTGCAACACCGGACCGACTGGCCAGGACACCGGGCCGGGCCCGGGGCGCGGCGTAGCGAACGAACCGGGTTACCGGGCTGTCGGTTGTTCGGCCCTGTCACTTCTTGCAACTAACATCTAACATGTCAGTTCATGGAACGACTGCGGCCCGTGCGGCGAACGCTGCTCCGCGATACGGCCTACCAGGCCATTCGCGACGCGATCGTGCGCGGTGAACTCCCGCCGGGCGCGACTCTCAGCAACGCCGAGCTGGCCGAGCGTTTGGGGCTGTCGCGCGCACCGATCCGCGATGCCCTCGCTCGTCTGGCCGACGAGGGGCTGGTCGAGACCAAGCCGCAGAGCTTCACTCGGGTCACTCCCCTGGCTCCGCGCGATGCTCAGGATGCAGCCGCTGTCGTGCGCGCGATGCACGAGCTGGCAGCGCGAACCGCTACACCAGACCTGACAGACGCCGACATCGCCGCAATGCGAGCCGCGAACGAACGATTCGTGGCGGCGACGCGGTCCGGTGACATCGACGCCGCTATGCGAGCTGACGACGATTTCCACGGCGTCCTGGTCCGGGTGTGCGGCAACCGCGCCGTCGCGGCCACCATCGACCGCTACACCCCGCTCATCCGCCGGCTGGAGCGGCTGCAGTTCCGCAAGGCCAGCGCCGAGCGGTCGGCGGCCCTGCACGAGGAACTGATCCGCGCGTGCGAGGCCAGGGATCCGGCCAAGGCTGTCGAGGTCACCACGCGCACCTGGCACCAACTGGAAGACCTGGCCGAGGGCACCTCATCGGCCGCGGCCTGCATCGAGGCACGGACCACGCCTCCCACCGAGGCACAGAGCAAGGGTTCCGCCGCTGCGCAGACCAAGACGATCGCCGAGACACACCGAGACACCGGCCAAGGCGTTCGTCGCAGCACGGGCCGAAACCACCACCACCAAGACACCGACCGAGATCACCGCCGCGAAACCGACCGGGAGCGCATCCAAGACACAGGCCACGACGACCACCAAGGCACCGACCGCGACACCGGCCGGCACGGGCCGCCCGTGATGCCGCCTGGCCCGTGAACCAGCGATCTGTGAACCCGCCCGGAACCGCGCGGTCACCGACCGCGTGAAGCCACCACGCCAAGCAGGCAAACCGCCAACCCGCCATCGGAGGCAGCCATGTCCATCACGTCCTTCGACCGTTGTCCGCTGCTGTTCGGCCCCTCCCCCGTCCACCGGCTCGACCGGTTGACCGAGCACCTGGGCGGCGCGACCATCTGGGCCAAACGCGAGGACTGCAACTCCGGCATCGCCTTCGGCGGGAACAAGACCCGCAAGCTCGAGTACCTGGTCGCCGACGCACTGGCGCAGGGCTGCGACACGCTCGTCTCCATCGGCGGTGTGCAGTCCAACCACACCCGCCAGGTCGCGGCGGTCGCCGCTCGCGTCGGCATGAAATGCGTGCTGATCCAGGAAAGCTGGGTCGACTGGCCGGACGCCGTCTACGACAAGGTGGGCAACATCCTCATCAGCCGGCTCACCGGCGCCGACGTGCGCCTGGTGCAAGCCGAGTTCGGCATCGAGTTCAAAGACAGCTGGCAGCAGGCCATCCGCGAGGTCGAGGAATCCGGTGGCAAGCCCTATCCGATCCCGGCGGGTGCTTCCGACCACCCGCTCGGCGGGCTCGGCTTCGCCAACTGGGCGCATGAGGTCGCCGAGCAGGAGCGCGAGCTGGGCGTGGTGTTCGACACCATCATCGTCTGCTCGGTCACCGGCAGCACGCAGGCCGGGATGATCGCCGGCTTCGCGCAGCTCGCCGACCAAGGTGGCCCGCAGCGACGGATCATCGGGATCGACGCGTCGGCCAAACCGACCCAGACCCGCGAACAGATCGGCCGCATCGCCCGCAACACCGCCAAGCTCATCGGGCTGCAGCGCGAGCTTCGTGAGGACGAGATCGTGCTCGACGACCGCTACCACGCGGGCACCTACGGCATCCCGGACGACGCGACGCTGGAGGCCATGCGACTGGCCGCCCGCACCGAGGGCATGATCACCGACCCGGTTTACGAGGGGAAGTCGATGGCCGGGTTGATCGACCTGATCACCCGCGGAGAGATCGATCGCGACTCGAACGTGCTGTACGCGCACCTGGGCGGCCAGCCTGCCCTCAACGGCTACAGCGCCCTGTTCTCATGACACACGGCACGCCTTCGCACAGACGAGACACGGCAACGCGCACACATCGAGTGGCGTCCGGGAGCCGTCATCTGCGCGAAACCCAGCGGCGGCGAGCCCCGAGCGTGAACCGTCGGCGCCCGGGCTGAGTGGCGTGTGCGACCACGCTTTCGGAGAAGGATGCCTGGCGGCGCGGATCAGCCGACGGGTGCCGGGCAGTACCGGTCAGCCAACGACATGCCGGGCAGTACCGGTCAGCCGACCGGTGTCGCAGCGGTATCCGACACCGGCGGCAAGCCAGGCGGCGACCGGCCGTCCTCAGGTTCGGGTGACCGCGAGGCAGGAGGTATCGACCACGCCCCCAGCCCGCACCCACCACCGACCGCACGGCATTGCGATGCCCAACCACCCACGAGACCTGGCAGACCGCAAGCCAGGAGGTACCGACCACCGACGGCGAACCGGGTAGGCACTCGGAGGCTCCCAACGCGAGACGACAACGCCCACGTCGCTCACCGTGACGGCTCATGCTGGTCGCATGCCGCCTTCGAGCACGACACTCATCGAACCTTCAGCACGCCACGCAGGCTCGGATCTCCCGCACAACGGTTCGGTGACACTGGGGTCACCTCCTGCGTTCGTGAGGAGCGACCTGTGCGTCGGTGGAACCACAACGATCTCTATCACCGAGTGCTGCTGCGTCACGTACCCCCGCACTGCGACAGGGCCCTGGACGTGGGATGCGGGACGGGCACCTTCGCCAGAGCCCTCGCGGAGAAGGCTCGCGTGGTGGAGGGCATCGACCGAGCACCCGAAATGATCGCCGCTGCGCGCGCGTACACCCCGCAGCCGTCCAACGTCCACTACCGCGTCGCGGACGTGCTGGCCGAAGACTTGGGCACTCGACGCTACGACTTCATCAGCTGTCTGGCCGTGGTGCACCACTTGCCGTTCGCGACCATCATGCCGCGGCTACGGGAAGCTCTGCGCCCCGGCGGCGTGCTCGCGGTTCTCGGGCTGTACCGCGAACGCACTGCGACGGACTACGCCGTCAGCCTGGCGGCGGTGCCGCTGAACTGGCTGGGCATCGCCACCTTCGCGGTGGTCCGGCTGGCGTCCATACCGTTTCACCACCGAGACCGCCGAACCGGCAAGGGTGTCCGTCCGCCCGTGGCACCAGCCGCGATGACCTTGGCCGAGATCCGGCATCATGCCGGAACCCTGCTGCCCGGATCCGTGATCCGACGACACCTGTTCTGGCGCTACTCGCTGCTGTACCGGCGCCCAGGAGACTCCCCGGCTGCTGACTGATCGGCCGCGCGGAACAGACGCTGCTGCGTCGCACGGCAGCGGAAGACCAATCCGGTGTCCTGCCGCACGATCCGCGCACCGCGCAGCCCGACCTGACGCGAGCCCGGCACCACGTACGGAACGCCACACCACCAGGGGTAGACAGACTTGTCTGTTCTGTGGCAGGGTGATGATTCGCGGTTGAGCTGACAGCCGGACCGCCAGACAAGTGCGCGGCGCACCGGCCCGTGCAGCCCACCGTTGGGAGCTGTTTTGACCTCATCGCACACCGCCGTCCTGTCCCCGGGGCGCACCACCGAGACGCCGCGTCCCGCCGGCTCGCATGGCGAGTTCGACGCCATGGAGCCGCTTCTCGTCAAGCTCACCACCATGCATGCCGCCGATCCGGGCCGCGCACGGCTGCGCGAACGAATCATCGACGCACACCTGCCATTGGCCACCCGGCTCGCTCGCGGGTACCAGCACCGCGGCGAACCTACCGCAGACCTGATCCAGGTCGCGATCATCGGCTTGATCAAAGCCGTCGACCGCTACGAACCGGCCGTGGGACGCGGCTTCCTGCCGTACGCCATCCCTACCATCCGCGGCGAGCTGCGCCGGCATTTCCGGGACAGCACATGGGCGCTGCGCGTCCCCCGCCGCCTGAAGGAACTGCACCTCGCGCTGCAGCGCGCCGGCGACGAACTCCTCGACGAGCTCGGCCGGGCACCGCGCCCCAGCGAGCTGGCCCGTCACCTCGGCATCCCCGTGACGCAAGTGCACGAGGGACTGACCGCCGCCGCGGCGTATCACCCCAGCTCGCTGAACCGCCCCGCTGGTTCACCCGACGACCCGGGCAGTGAGGTCGGAGATTTCGTCGGCGACGTCGACGGCGGTTTCGACAACGTGCTGAACATCGCCGACCTCGAGCCGGCGCTCGCTCAGCTCCCCGAGCGGGAACGCCGCATCCTCGTGCTCCGCTTCTATCGCGAAATGACGCAGTCGGAAATCGCCCGCGTGGTCGGCCTGTCGCAGATGCACGTCTCGCGCCTGCTGGCCCAGTCGCTCCGCCAGCTCCGCGAGATCCTGTCCCAGCCCGCTCCCCTTCCCCAGTCACGCCACGACGCGGCATGATCGGCAAGGCAAGGGGGAACCAGTGACACAGGGCATTCCACCGGAACGACTGACCGACGACGACCTTCGCCGGGAACTGCGCCACCTGCACGACACCCGCCACGGCACCGTGCTCGGCGGCACCGCGTCGGCACTGCGGACCCACACGGTGCGCATGCTGGAGCTGGAGCAGGAGTTCCTCCGCCGTTTCCCCGACGAGGGCACCCCCGACCCGCGCCGCACGCGGCGCGGAAGCCGGCTCGAAGCACGGCGCGACGACACCACCCCAGGCGATCATTAGCAATACAAAGAAAGGCGTACGGTAGACGCTCATGACGGCTGATCCCGATGACCACCGCAACCCCTACGTCGCGCGCGAACGAATACTGCGCACCGCCTACGACCTGTTCTCCCGACGAGGAATTCGGGCAGTCGGCGTCGACGAAGTGATCGAGCGCTCGTCCGTGGCCAAAGCGACCCTCTACCGGCATTTCCGCACCAAGAACGAGCTTGTCATCGCTTTCCTGGAGCGCAGACAGCAGGTGTGGACACGCGAACTGGTGCTCGACGAGTCCGGGCGCCGGGGGCAGACCCCCGAGGAGCGCCTGCTGGCCATGTTCGACGTGCTCGACGAGTGGATTCACAGCGACGACTTCGACCGCTGCACGTTCATCAACGTGCTGCTGGAGATGGGACCGGATCACCCGGTCGGCAAGGCCGCCATCGGCTACCTCGAGGAACTGCGGGACATGGTCAAGCAACGGGCCGACGAAGCCGGCCTGTACCGCACGGAGGAGTTCGCACGGTCCTGGCACATCCTGATGAAGGGATCGATCATCGCCGCCTACGAAGGCGACGGGGACGCCGCCCGGCGGGCCAAGCGCATGGCGGCGGACTTGATCGAACAGCACCGGTCACCGGACGAACCGACCCGCGTCCCAGCTGGGACCTCGGCGCCCGGGCGCTGAGCAGAAAGCTCACGTGACCACGGTGAGACCGGCCCCGGCAGACGAGGCCGGGTCGATCGATGCTCGCGGCTGAACCCGCACACGACGCGGCTGCGCGCCGCGGGGAGTACGGGCCTTCAGGCGCCCAAGACGACGCCGGTGCAACGAGGGTCGGACACTTCGGCCCATGCTTGCGACGGAGCATGCCGATCCTGCGCAACCCAGGCCTCCAGCCCACCAGTTCGCGGAGCAGAGCGGCGCTGACTTCGGGCTGATGCCCTGGGGCAAGGTCAACCTGCGGCGGCGCCCCGCGGTCGCGGTGGCCGAGGTGCCCGCGCGACGCCGGAGTCGGCGAGTACGCGCAGCAGATCGGACCGGACCAGCAGCAGTGCTGCGCGTTCTGGATCGGGCAGCCGGCCTTCCACCTCTGATTTCCCTTGGCCAGCCGTTTTCGATCTGCCACGCAGAGGTATTCAGCGGCATGGAGCTCATCGCCCCACCGGGGGTCTATCGACCACAGAACGACACGTGGATGCTGGCCGAAGCGGTCGCCACCGCAGCGTTGCGGTCCGGCGCCCGCTCGGCCACCGGGCTGGACATCTCGGCCCGGGCCATCGCCGCGGCCTGGCTGAACGCACGCAGGCACCGGGTCCAGCTCCGCCTTCGGCGTGGCGACATCCGGACCTTGCACGGCCAGCAGTACGACGTCATCCTGTCCAACCCGCCGTACGTCCCCAGCATGCGGGCGCGAGTCACGGGCGCGGCTCGCGCCTGGGACGCCGGCATCGACGGACGCCAGGTGCTGGATCCGCTGTGCCGATCGGCGGCGCGACTGCTCCGGCCACGGGGATTCCTCCTGCTGGTGCAATCAGCCCTGAGCGGGCCCGACCTGAGCGTGCGCATGCTGCGCGAGGCCGGCCTGCAGGCCGACATCGTGGAACGACGCACCCTGCCGTTCGGCCCGGTGCTGCGCAGCCGGGTCACGTGGCTGGAGCGCCGCGGCCTGATCGAGCCGGGCGAACGCGTCGAAGAGCTGGTGATGATCCGTGCCGAGCGATGAGCCCGCACGCCGGGTCCGGGTCAGCCGCGGCGGGCCGTTGCTGATCGAGGGCCCGGTGGAGGTCACCGGCCCGGACGGCGAGACCCGGGTGTCCGAACGGTTCGTGGTGGCGATCTGCGGATGTGGACGCAGCAAGACCTACCCGTTCTGCGACACCAGCCATCGTCGCAAGCGCCGCCGCAGGCACGACGACTGACTCCACGACCCGCCTGGGTCGCCAGCTGACCGGTCAGGCCCGACTCATGCACTACGGAGTGCCGAACGGCCGGACCGCCACGCGGCCAGCACGTGGTCGGCGAAACGTGCTTCGACGAGCTCCGTCGCCTGGATCCCCAGCACGACGTCGGCGGCCAATTCCGGCTCGTCCTTGAGCAGGGTGTCGACCACGTCGTGGCGCATGACCTGCTCATGCACCGCGTCGGCTTCGATGTGCTCGGTGTAGAAGCGCACACACCGTTCGCCGGCACCGAAGCGCCGCAACGCGGTGACGATGTTCTTCGCCGACGGCGGCGTGCTGATCTCCGCCGCCGCGAAATGCCCCACCAGCGCACCCCGCAGCGAACGGTGCAGGCCGAACATCGACATCAGGTTGACCACGGCGAGCATCGCAGCCGGCGCCGCGTCCTGGTAGTGCAGGTAGGCCGAACTCAAGCCCGCCCCGTCGAGCAGATCCGCGTAGAGCTTGGCGTGCATGTCGTCTGCGCGTCCGCCGCCGAACTCGTCGAACTCCACCGCGACCAGTGCGGCCTTCGGCCTGCCGTGCAATCGGGGAATGACCCACGCGTGCGGGTCCGCTTCCTTGAGGTGGTAGATCGACCGCAACGCGAAGTACTCGTCGAGCTGCCACCGCTCGGCGTCCTGCGCCAGGTAACCCGACAGCCCCTCGCCGTCGGCAGGCAGCACGAGCAGTTCGTCGAACTCCCCGGCCACATCGGTCCCGCCAGCGGTGTCGGCACGCAATCCGGCCAGGAATTGACGCTCCAGGTCGCGGCGCACGGACAACAGCCCGGGGTGCCACTCCCACTCCTCGCCGACCCCGGCGAATCCGCGGTAATGCAGCTCGTAGCACACATGCAGCGCGAGCTGCAGATCCTCGCCGTACGGGTCCATCTCCGCGGGCACCTCGGGCAGGGGGCCACCAGACGTCAGAGCCTCGATGACGGCCGCGGACACGTCTCCACGTGGAGCGGGAACAGTCGCTTGCATCGCACCTCCAGCAGATGTCACGCCGGGGCTTCCCGCTGCGCGGCCGCGGTAATCGCCACGGTGTCCAGCACCGCCGACATTCCGCGTTCCGCGGCGCGACGCTGACGCTCCGCGCCGGTGCCCATGGCCAGCAGGCGGTCGACGAGCAGCCGGACTTGCTCCAGGTCGCCGGCTTCCGCCAACGCCGGACGCACATGATCGAGCAGATCGGCCAGCAGCACGATGCCGAGCGTCTGCCGTCCGGTGACCGGATCGATCGCCGGACCGGCCAGACCGTAGCGGGACGCCGCCCACAACGCGGCGGCAGCGAACGTGTCGGAACAGCCGACGGCGGGTTTCCCGGCGTCCATGTCCGCCATCTCCTGCCACACCAGCGCACGGGACAAAGCCGCTTGCAGCAGGGCACCCTCGACGTCCAGGGAAGCGTCGGCCACCCGGAATTCGAGGGTCGGCTGGGCAGGCGACGGCCGGACGACCCAGAACGTCATCCGCTCGTCGACGAGCACGCCGGTGTCGACCAGCGCCGCCAGCATCCGCTCGTAGTTCGCGGCCGAGCCGAACCGTGGCGGCACACCGCCGCCGGGCAGCCTGCTCTGCAACACCATCCGCCAGCTGCCGTAACCAGTGTCCCGGGCATCAAACAGCGGCGAGTTCACCGAGATCGCCAGCAGGGTCGGTAGCCATCGCCGCACCCGGTCCATGACCGTGATCGCCGTGTCCCGGTCCGGCACACCGACGTGGACCTGGCACGCGCAGCACCGGTAGTCGCCCAGCACCTGCCCGTAGGTCAGGACCATGCGTTCGAACCGGTCGCCCGGGGTCACCGGAGCGGCCGCGTCCACTACCGGAACACCCGCCGACTGCAGGGCGACCCCTGCTGCGCGGGCCCGCACAGCCAGCAACTCACGCAGCGAGCAGAGCTGCTTGCGAAGGTCTCCGAGCGTGGTGCACACCCCGGTGGCCGCCTCCACCTGCGCGCTCGACAGCTCGGGCTGCACGGTCGCGCCGTCCGGGACCGCCTCCACCTGACCGATCAGGTCCGCGGCACGCGGCACCGGTCGCCCCATCACCGGGTCGACGACCAGGAATTCCTCCTCCACCCCCACGCTGAGCGTCATGAATGGGTCTCCCGTCCCGCGCCGAGGCTGCCTCGGCAGCGCTCGTGCACCTGAGCCGTCTGATCGGCGTCCAGCCGGGGGACCGGCTGGACCTCCGTCAACGGCGGCTCGTCCGCCAGACACTCGATCTCCTTTTCGGTGAGGATCCACGGTCGTGCTCCTTCCCGCAGTTCCTGCAGGGACTGGCCCGTACTGGGGGCCACCCGGTTCGCCGCGGGCGGCAACCACCACCCAGGCACCCGCACCGTGCCAACCGCCGTGCCGGGCACGGACGGGCCGCTTCGGTGGTCCTGGCTCGGGTGCGCTGCGTCCGGCCCGGGACGTGGCGGACACCTCAGCTCGGCCGGAAGCCCCGCACCGGTCACCCGCACCAGCCCACCGAGCGCCACGACGGATTCCGCGCCGCGGCTGTCGTCCATGAATGGCATGCACCGCGGCTACCCGGTGACCCCGGCGTCGAATCGCGCCGTTGCGGCGCCGGTCCTCGGCGGGCCCGCCCGGGTGTTAGCGGAGCGTCGCGGCTGGGTAGCCGCTTGTCAGGTCGGGGTGAGGAGGTCACGATGCCCACTCTGTTCGGTCGGAGCAGACGGCTCTCTGCGGCGAAGATCCGAGCGCGCGCCAAGCGGGCGGCGCTGGCCGCGTCACGTCCCGACGCCAAGCTTCATCCGGTCCAGGCCCACAAGTGCACGCCGCACACCCTCGAAGCGATCCTCGCCCCCGGCACCGTGCGGCGGCGGCCGATCTGACGCGCCGCGCCCCTGTCGTGCGCCCACCGGAGGCAGCGGAATGAGCATCACGGTCGCCGACCATCTCGTCGCACGGCTGCAGGAGTGGGGCGTCGCCCAACTGTTCGGCTACTCCGGCGACGGCATCAACGGGATCCTGGCGGCACTGGGCAGGGCGGGCAACCGGCCCCGGTTCGTACAGACCCGACACGAGGAAACCGCCGCGTTCGCCGCCGTCGGCCGGGCGAAGTTCAGCGGACGCCCCGCGGTCTGCCTGGCGACCTCCGGGCCTGGCGCGGTACACCTGCTCAACGGCCTCTACGACGCGTTGCTCGATCACGTCCCGGTGGTCGCCGTCGTCGGGCAGACCGCGCGCACCGCGATGGGCGGCAGCTACCAGCAGGAGATCGATCTGCAAGCGCTGTTCAAGGACGTCGCGCACGCCTACCTGGTGGAGATCAACGCGCCCGAACAGCTGCCGAATGCGCTGGACCGGGCCATGCGGACCGCCGAGGCACAGCGCACGGTCACCGCGCTGATCATCCCCGCCGACGTGCAGGACCTGCCCTATCGCCCGCCGGCGCACGAGTTCAAGCATGTGCCCTCCAGCCCGCCCGCGCGGCTGCGCTCGGTGACGCTGCCCGACCGCGCCGACCTGCAGGCGGCCGCGGACGTGCTCAACGCCGGATCACGGCCGGCGATCCTGATCGGGCAGGGCGCACGCGGTGCCGCGGGCGAGATCCGGCGCGTCGCCGAACTGCTCGGCGCCGGTGTCGCCAAGGCGCTGCTCGGCAAGGACGTGCTCGCCGACGATCTGCCGTACGTCACCGGCTCGATCGGGCTGCTCGGCACGCGCGCCAGCTGGCAGCTGATGTCCAACTGCGACACATTGCTGATCGTCGGCTCGAGCTTCCCCTACTCGCAGTTCCTGCCGGAGTTCGGGCAAGCACGGGCGGTGCAGATCGACCTGGACGGCGGGGCCATCGGCATGCGCTATCCGGTGGACGTACCGCTGGTCGGCGACGCCTCCGCCACCTTGCGCGCGCTGCTGCCGCTGCTGGACTCCGCGCGCGATCCTTCCTGGGGAGAGTGGGTGCGCGGCATCGTCGCGGACTGGCGATCCGTGGTCGAGCAGCAAGCGTTGCTGGACGCCGACCCGGTGAACCCGATGCGGATCGTGTGGGAGCTGTCCGCCCGTCTGCCGGAAGACGCGGTGGTGACCGGGGATTCCGGCTCGGTGGCCAACTGGTACGCGCGGCAGCTGCAGATCCGAGGGTCGATCCGGTGTTCGCTGTCCGGAACGTTGGCCTCCATGGGCAGCGGTGTGCCGTACGCGATCGGCGCGAAGTTCGCCGACCCGCATCGCCCCGTCGTCGCTTTGGTGGGCGACGGCGCCATGCAGATGAACGGCATGGCGGAGCTGCTCACCGTGCGGCATTACCACCACCTGTGGCCGGATCGCCGGTTCGCGGTCTGCGTGCTGCACAACAACGACCTCAACCAGGTCACCTGGGAACAACGAGCGCTCGGCGGGGACCCGAAGTTCGAGCCGTCCCAGACCCTGCCGGACGTTTCCTATGCCGAAGTGGCCACCGCGTTCGGGCTGGAAGGCATCCGCGTCGAGGAACCGGACGCGATCGGCCCGGCATGGGACCGCGCGCTGTCCGCCGATCACCCGGTCGTGCTCGACGTGATCTGCGATCCCGAAGTCCCGCCGGTCCCGCCGCACGTCGGGTTGGATCAGCTGTCCGCCACGGCAGCAGCGCTGGCGAAGGGTGACCGGGGAGCGTGGCGCATGCTCATGCAGGGCGTGCGCAGCAAAGCGCAGGAGTTCGCCCCCGGCGAGTGATCACCTCCAGCCCGGTTCTGCTCGCCGTCCCGCCGGGTTCTCGACGACGACCGCCCGGCCACCGCCGGCGGTGCGTGCCACGGAAACGGTTCCTGCCGGGGCGGACGCGGTGTGGGTCGGCGCGGGTGCGGTCGCCCCTTCGGCCTGGGCCACGATGGCCAGCGATGCGGCACCCGTCTTGAACAGGGGCTGTTTCGACACCGGATCCCACGACGTCGGTGTCAGCTCGTTGGCTGCGCGCTGTCGGTCGTCCGGGGCGGCATCCCAGTAGCCGTAGTGGAACGGCAGGAACAGCACACCGCGCCGGATCTCGGTGGGCCGCACCCGGGCCAGCACTTCTCCCCTGCGGGTTTCCACCCGGACCAGGTCGCCCTCAGCGAGGTCCAGGTCGACCGCGTCGGAGACGTTCACCTCCACCCACACTTCCGGAGCGGCGTCGGTCAGCTGCCAGACCCTGCCGGTCTTGGTGCGGGTGTGGAACTGGGTCAGCGTCCGCCCGGTGATCAGGTGGAAGGGGTAGACGTCGTCCGGTGGCTCCACGGGCGGCACGTAAGGCGCGGTCTTGATCATCGCCAGCCCGTTCGGATTCCACCTTCGGTACTCGTCCTCGCTCCACGGTTCGCCGGTGACCAGATTCTTGCCGTACTGCTCGCATTCGTCGGGATGCGCCGGGAAGCCGTCCGCGTACAGGCGTTCCAGTCCGTCCGGGTGGTCGGCGTTGCACGGCCAGGGAATCCCGCTGCCACCGCGCAGCTTCTCGTAGGACAGCCCGGTGTAGTCGCACGGCCGTCCAGCGCCTGCGCGCTGCCACGCGGCGAATGCGGAAGGAGCGTCGTGCCACTGCGGGAACTGCGCACCGTCCCGGTCGGCCAGCTGCATCTTGCGGGCGTAGGCCAGGAAGATGTCCAAGTCGGATCGCGCCTGGCCCGGCGGGTCGACGGCCTTGTCGGACAGGTGCACCGTCCGGTCCGCGTTGGTGAAGGTGCCGATCTTTTCGCCCCAGGCCGCGGCGGGCAAGACGACGTCAGCCAGTTCGGCGGTCTCGGTGAAGTACAGGTCCTGCACCACCAGATGCAGCTCGTCGCTGCCGAGGAGGGCACGGATGCGACCCAGCTCCGGCAGGGACACCGCCGGGTTGGTCCCGCTGACCCACAGCTGACGGATCGAACCGTCCTCGACACCGGCGAAGATGTCCATGGCCGGGGTCGGCGGACCGGAATGCGGGATGTCCGCCAGGTCCACGTTCCACAGCTCGGCCAGCTCGGCCATGTGACGCTCGTTCGCCCAGTTCCGGAACCCGGGCATGTCGCCGTCCGCGCCGCACTCGCGGGTGTTCTGCGCGGTGGGCTGACCGTTCATCTGGAACACCCCGCAGCCGGGGCGGCCGATCATCCCGCGCACCAAGTGCACGTTGTCGACGGCGACGGCGGCCGCGGTGGCTTGGTGCGACTGGTAGAAGCCCTGCAGCACGGTCGACACCAGCCGCTCGGCGGTGCCCAGCACCCGAGCGGCTTCCCGGAGCTGCGCAGCGGTGACGCCGGTGATGTCGGCGACCCGCTCGGGCGGATAGTGCGACACCATGTCCACCAGGTCCGGATAGCCGACCGTGTTGCGCTCGATCCAGTCCTCGTCGACCCATCCGTTGGCGACGATCTCGTGCAGCAGGCCGTTCATCAGCGCCATGTTGGTTCCCGGCACCGGCGCCAGGTGGATGTCCGCTTCGCGGGCCACCACGGTCGGGCGAGGATCGACGCACACCAGCACCGGCGGGTCCGCACCGCGTCGGCGGTCGAGGATGCGTTCCCACAGCACGCTCTGGGTTTCCGCGATGTTGTGCCCGTACGCGGCGATGACATCGGCGTGGTCGAAGTCGGTGTAGGAGCCGGGCTGGCCGTCGCAGCCGAAGCTTTCCTTCAGCGCCTGCGCCGCGGTGGCCGTGCACAGCCGGGTGTTGCCGTCGAGGTGCGGCGTGCCGATCCCGCCACGGGCGATGGCGGCGAGCGTGTAGTACTCCTCGAGGAAGAGCTGGCCGCTGGTGTAGAAGGCGAGCGCAGCCGGCCCGTCGCTCGCCATCAGGTCACGGCTGACCGTGGCGATCCGGTCCAGTGCGGTGTCCCAGTCGGTTTCCACGAGCTCACCGTTCTCCCGGACGAGCGGGCTGGTGAGGCGGTCGGCCGAGGCGTTGGCCTGCCAGCCGAACAGGTCCTTGACGTCCAGGCGGCCGTGATTGATCCGGTCCGTTGCGCGCCCGCGCACGCCGACCATGCGGCCGCCGGCTACCGCGATGTCCATCGCGTCGCCGTTGGAGTGCAGCACCGAGGCCGTCTGGACCCACACATCCACGTCGTCGGGCGAAACGCCCTCGTCAAGTCGCATGTCCACTCTGACCGGCCATGGCTCCCCCGCCCCGTACGGTGTGCGGGAGCCCCACGGTTCGGCGATGGCGTCCCGCTCGGCCCGGACCTTGTTCTCGCCTGCCATGGATTCGGCCTACCCGAAGTCCGGCACGACGAACCTCACGCGGTACCGGCCCGTCCGAAGCCGAAGCGTGGCGCCGACCGGGCACGGCGGGTGTACCACTGCCATGCGAGGACCGCGGCCAGCGCCATGCCGACCACGTCGCCGCCGTAGTGCATGACCTGGGCGCCAAGCTGCAGGTCAGCGGCCGCATGACTGACACCCGGCGGCGATGCCGCGAAGAGTGATTTCGCCAGCACGGCATGTGCCGCGCCCGCTCCGAGCAGGGTCAGGCCACGCACGAGCAGCCTCCACGATGCCGCACCGAACCCAGTCGACACACCGCGAACGCGACCAGCGCTCCCGCGAATACGACATGGACTTGGACAACTGCGTGCAGCAGGCCGTCATGGTGCACGGCTCCACTCAGCGATGTCCGATACAGCAGTCACAAGCCGCCGATGTCCGACACAGCGGCCACGGGCGGGAACAGGAGGGCGCCCGTTGGGCGATACTGGGCCACGGCGAGCATCCGCCTCCGGATTCCGGCCGACGCCACGCGCAACGTGAGGGGTCACCGGACGCGCGAGCACAAGCAGCGAGGCCACCATGGCGACCACGACGTGCTGCGCCGTGGATGTAGCGAACGAGCCCTCAGGAGGCCTGGCCACCAGCGCCGCCGCCAACACGAACGTTCCGTCGGCGAATTCCCCGCTGTGCCAACGCGGCCATTCGTCGCCTCGGTCGCGCAGCTGTGCCGCGCCTCTCAGGTATCCGACCGTGGCGGCCACGGCGACCGCGGCCATCATTCACTCGACCGGTGACGACCGCGGCCATCATTCACTTGACCGGTCTCGGCCCGATGCCGGGTGTCTCGCCGTGATGCTGCACACCGATCACGGGTGACTCCGTGAACGAGCCGTACGCCTCGCCCGCATCGCCAGCGCCCGCCGATCGCCAGCAGCACGAGGCCTGCCCCGCTCCACGCCAGGCCGTACGGAAGGAGGTCGACCCCGTGCCGCACCTGGTGCACGTGCAACAGCTTGTGGTGCACCGTCGCGTCGAACAGCTGGAATCCGCCCAACCCCAGGAAGAACCCAGCCCAGGCCTGCGGCCCGGACGGGGCATGCGCCGCCGCAGGTCGGCGGCCGCCACGAAACCGACGACAAGCGCGATGACCTCGGTCGTGTGCAGTACCCCGTCCGACACCAGCCCGACGGCGGTGGTGGACCGGTCGTGGCAGTGATGCCAGGAGAAGCTGGTGGACGACGATCTCGTCCACGGCCGCCATCACGGCCGCTCCCGGCACGCCGAACGCCGTCGTCGTCCGCCCGGCAAGCCCGATCCGATCGGCTCCGGCGTTGTCGTCGGTGGGCATGCGGGCGCCTTCCCGGACATCTGTCGAGCCCGCGGCTACCCGGTGCCGGGTGGCGGAAAACCAATGCCTCGAGGCTGCCGGAACACCACGCGAATCCCGCCACGTCGTCGCGTGAAGTCTGCGCATTTTGCCTACGCCGACGGCTTGGTCGCGCTACCGTGAGACGTCACCAACCGACACGCTGCCCTGCTATCGGGAGGAAGCTCGATGCACAGCCCGTCCGAATCCGTTCCACGCATGCTGGGCGACGACGAGCCGGCACGCGAGGCGATCGTGCAGGCGGCCACCGCTCCCTTGCGCGAGGCGTTCGGCGTGCGGATCCGCCTGGATGTCGGACAGGTCAACCGGATCGGGCCGTGGGTGTTCGTCCAGGGGACGATGCGGGCACGCGACGGCGGGCCTGCGAACTACGCCGGCACGGTCTACCAGGCTCGCAGCGAGGACGGCGCGCTCTCCGACGTGTTCGCGGCCCTGCTCAAGATGGACGAGAATGCGGTGTCCGACACCGACGTGCGCTCGTGGCGGTTGCTCGAGTACGCCATCGGGCCGACCGACGTGGCCTGGCTGACCTGGCCGGACGAGCACGAAGCCCCGCGTTCCCTGATCGGGGTCTGAGACTTCGCGCGAGAGCGCACACGCGCTCGATCCTCTCGCCGCCTGGTGGCTTCCCGTGCTGGATCGGCCGTGCCCACCGGCCTCACTACCGACATGTGACAGCCCGGCCAGGACGTCCGCTGGAAGGGCGTCCGAGCCGGGGCTTCGCGTCGACGTTCCCGTTACACCGGCGGGGTCAGCACCTCGACGACGTTGTTGCCGCCACCCCAGCTGACCCGCTGTGACCCGTCCGGGTTGACGTTGTTGGAGCCGATGAACTTGCCGTCCCCGGCGTAGATCACGACGTGCCCACCCCCGTTGGAGATCACCACGTCGCCCGGCTTGGCCTCGGAGAGCGGGATCGACCGCCAGCCGTCCGCCTTCAGGTTGGCCCGCAGCTGCGCCACCGACGGGCTGGCCTGCTCCTTGTCGATCAGGCCCGCCGCCTCCAGGACACCGGAGACGAAGTTCGCGCAGTTGACGTTGTTGGGCACCCACGACTGCATCGCGGGCAGCTCACCGCTCACCTTCAGGTCCGCGGCGTTGCGGCCGAGGAAGCGCTTCGCGATCTCGGCGGGGTTCTCGCCGCGCGCCTCGATCGGCTTGGCCGGCCTGCCGTCGCCGGGCACCGCGGGGGGCAGGCCACCGCCCCCGCCGCCACCACCGCCGCCACCGCCGCCGGTGACCGGCGGGGTCTTGGTGCCCACGTTCACCGGGGTCGATTCGGCGCTGGAGGTCTTGGTCCTGGACGCCTTCTCCGGCAGCAGCTTGACGAAGCCGTCCTCGATCTCCAGGCCGAGCGGCTCGAGCAGCTGGTCGATCTGCCGCTCCGCCTCGTCGAGCAGCCGCTCGATCTCTTCCTTCTTGGCGTTGGCGTCCTTCTCGTTGAGCGCGCGCAGCCGCTGGATCTCCGCCGCCGCTGCCGCGATCACGCTCTCGTCGTCCGAGCTGTTCTTGCGTGCCCTGGCCGCGGCGATCAGCTTGCGGTTCTCGGCGTCGTTGTCGTTGGCCTCCTTGGCCAGCTGGAGCACCTTCTTCTTGACGTCCTCCAGGATCTCGGAGACCCGCTCGAGCACCTTCTTGGCGGCTTCGGCGCGGTCGCTGACGTTGTAGCTGGCCTTGCTCAGCTTGTCCAGGTGCTCGGCGACGGCATCGGCGTCCTTGCCGTCCCAGTTGCGCAGGACGTCCTCGCGGAAGGCCTTCAGGTCGTCCCCGAGATCGTTGGTCTTGGTCGCTGCCCCGCTGACCTTGCGCGCCTGCTCGTTGATCGCCGCCGGGTCGAGTTTCTCCGTCTGGCTGGCGTGCTTGTCGATGGCGTCCATCGCCGGCGGGCGGTCACGCGACGGATCGTCGAGCGTGCTCAGTTGCTCCTCCGCGGTCGTCATCGGCACCTACCCCTGGTTCCCCTTGTCGTCGCGCTCACTCCCGCTTAGAGCCACCGAAGCTGTGCGCGGTTTCACCGTCGTCGTCACGCAACCGCTCGGCCGCGCTCGCCAGGGCGTCCGCCGCCGCTTGGACCAGCTCGTTCGCGGCGTCCAGCTCCTTGTTGACGTTGCTGTGGAACGCCTTCACCGTCGAACCGGCCGAAGCGGCGTTGGACAGGTGGCCGAACGCCGTGCCGGGGTCTCCGTCCCCCAGCTCCTGGCTGGCTTTGCTGTATCCGTCGGTCAGCCCTGCGACTTTCTTGGCCAGCGAGGCGATCGCATCCGGATCGAACTGGCGGCTCATGATCGTCGTCCCCTCCGTCCGTGGCGCCCGGGACGATCGTCCAGGCGCTTGTGGCTCTGCCTGGCGAGTTTATGGCGTTGCCGCCGCGAGCGTGGGGCTTTGCCGGAAATGCGCCCACGGATGGGCGGTCGTTCACCACTGATCCCGCCTCGGCGGGCGACGACGACCATGCGCGTCCTCGTCGAGCGTGCGCACCGGATGCATTCACCTCGGCGCTCGCCGACGGCGAACCGGAGCCGTCAGGCAGCCCGCAGCGACCGGCGGGACGCGGCGGCGAGCTGCCACTGATCGATCCGGCGGATGATCATCACCGCGAAGATCGCGGCGGGCACCCCGGCGAAGCCCATCAGCAGCCCGGCCGACATCACGTTTCCGAAGGTCCGACTCGGTTCGGGGACGCCGAACAGCATCGCCAGGTCGTTGCTGGTCACGAACGAGGCGACCCATGTCACCACCCAGAAGCCCCACCAGCAGAGCGGCAGGCCGCGGCCGGGTTTCTCGTCCTCCGGCCTGCTGGCGTCCCTCACCTCGGCGACCACGAAGTAGGGCAGGAACAGGTTCGCGATCGGGATGAACCAGGACACGACCGTCCACGGCCGTCCCCACTCCATCGGCCGGCCGATCAGCGCGCCGGCGACCGTGCGGGCACGCCACAGCCAGACGACGAACGCCACGCTGGCCGCGAGCGCCACCACGCCGACGAACACGCCGAAGGCCGCCCAGGTGCCCAGCTGATCCGCGGCCCTGCGCAGTTCCCCCTCGGACACCTCGGTGTCCGGCTTGCCCACGGGCTTGCCGAAACTGTCGTACTCGGTGGGCTCGTCCAGGTAGTCGTCCACGTAGTTGTCCAAGGACCACCACACCGCGGGGTCCGAGCTGATGCCTTTGGTGGACATGTCGGCCATCTCGGCCAGCTCGTCCAGGTGCGCCAGCACGTCGGCGCTCGGCTTCGGCGTGCTCAGCACCCACAACAGCTGCAGAACGGTCACCAGCACGATGAGGACCATGGCGACCGTGCCGCGAGTCTTGGTCACCTCGATCTCTCGCGACGCGGGGTCGGACGGCGGGACAGGGATGGTCGGCATCGCTCACACTCCTTTTGGCCGGTTCCCATATACCGACCGCCGGGAGGGGCGTGAGGTTGGGGATCGGCGGCGCGCGAGTCGGGCGAGCAAGGCGTTCGCCGTGCATCACCCGCTGCCCAGGGGTCCGGAGCGCAAGTCAGGCGAACGCGGTGGCACTCTCGGCCCGGAGGTCGAGCCGCCTGAGGAGCTGGGCGTTGAGCGCCACCACGATGGTGGACAAGCTCATGAGCAGCGCACCGATCGCCATGGGAAGAACGACACCGGCCCAGGCCAGCGCTCCCGCGGCAAGCGGAATCGCGACGATGTTGTAGCCCGCCGCCCACCACAGGTTCTGCAGCATCTTGCGGTAGCCGGCCACCGAAAGCCGCCTGACCGCCAGCACGGCACGCGGGTCGCTGGAGGCGAGGACGACGTCGGCGGACTCGATCGCGACGTCGGTCCCGGCACCGATGGCGATGCCGACGTCGGCTCGCGCCAGCGCCGGGGCGTCGTTCACCCCGTCCCCGACCATGGCGACGGTGCGTCCACTGCGCTGAAGCTCGGCGACGGCACGGTCCTTGTCTTCCGGAAGGACCTCGGCGAATACGTCGTCGATGCCGAGCTGGCCGGCGACGGCATGCGCGACCTGTTCGGCGTCACCGGTGATGAGTGCGACCCGCACGCCGGCCGCGTGCAGTGCGTCCACCGCTGCGCGGGATTCCGGTCGCACCTGGTCCTCCAGCGCCAGGGCGCCGATCACGTCGCCGTCACGGACGACGTACAACACGGCGGCGCCGCGCCGTTTCCAGCCATCGATCGCGGGCTGGAGGTCGTCAGGGATCTCCCACCCGTGTTCTCGCAGCAGGGCCGGCCCGCCGACTGCAACGGTCCTGTCGCCGACCGAAGCCAGTACACCGCGACCAGTCATGGCGCGAGCGTCGGTCACTGGTTGTGGCGCAACGTTCCGGTCCTGTGCAGCCGCCACGATGGCGCGCGCCAGTGGGTGTTCACTTTCGGCTTCGACGCCGGCTGCCAAGGCGAGCAGGTCCTCCTCGGCCGTCTCCGGCCTGGCGGCGAGATCGGTGACGTCGTGCTCGCCCTTGGTCAACGTGCCGGTCTTGTCGAAGAGGACGACGTCCACCGTGCGCATCCGCTCCAGTGCGAGGCGGTCTTTGACCAGGATTCCGTTGCGAGCCGACTTCGTCGTGGAGATCGAGATGACCAGGGGGATGGCAAGGCCGAGCGCGTGCGGGCAGGCGATGATGAGCACGGTCACCGAGCGCACAACGGCGGCATCGGCGTCGCCGAGCGCGGTCCACACCACGACGGTGACCGCTGCGACGGCGACCGCGGCGTAGAAGAGCAGGGCGGCCGCTCGGTCTGCGAGCGCCTGCGTCCGGGACCGCGATGCTTGCGCTTCGGCAACGAGACGCTGAATGCCCGCCAGCGCAGTGTCCTCCCCGACGGCTGTGACCCGAACGCGAATCGCGCTGTCGGCCGACACGCTCCCGGCGACGACCCGATCACCCTCGCCGCGGGCCACGGGCCGGGATTCGCCGCTGATCATGGACTCGTCGATGTCGGCGCGACCACGGACGATGGTTCCGTCTGCGGGCACTCGGCCACCGGGCCGCACCAGCACCACGTCACCGACGGCGAGGTCGCCGATCCGCACCTGCTCGACCTGACCGTCGGATCCGATGCGCTCGGCTTCGTCCGGAAGGAGTTCGGCGAGCGCGGCGAGGGCGCCACGCGCTTGGCCGATGGCCCGCATCTCCATCCAGTGTCCGAGCAGCATCACGACGATCAGCAGCGAAAGCTCCCACCACACCTCGACGGCGAAAAGGCCCAGGGATGAGGCCAGGCTGGCGGCGAATGCGACGCTGATCGCCATACCGATCAGCAGCATCATCCCGGGCCGCCGGTCGCGGAGCTCACGCACGGCACCGGCCAGGAACGGCCCACCGCCGTAGGCGAAGACGACGGCGCCGAGCACCGGGGCGATCAGCGTGGAGCCGGGAAACTCCGGAGCGGTGTAGCCGAACCACGTCTGCACCATGTCGGCGTAGACCACGACCGGGACGGTCAGCACCAGCGAGATCCAGAAGCGATCCCGGAACATCGCCGGCGCATGTCCCGCGTGCTTGTCGTGGGCGCGATGGTCGTGCCCGGTGTGATCGGCATGCTCCGGATGCGTTGTCGTCGCGCTGTGTTCGGCGGGTGTCGCGGACGTCGCGGGCGCGGCGTGAGAGTCGTGATGGTGCGGGCCGTGGTGCGTGTGGTGATCCATGGCGGCTCCCTCGGTTGCGCGGCCCTCCGAGCAACAACATACCCCTATGGGGTATTCCGTGGTGCCGCTTGAACGCAGCTTGACACGTCGACGGAGCCTGACCAGGTCGACCAACCGATGTCGGCCAACCAGCCCTCTCGACATGAGCCGCACCGTGAAGGTCCAGGAAGCCAAGACAAGGCTGTCCGCCCTTTTGGCTGACGTTAAACGGGGCGAAGAAGTCATCATCGCAAGGGGAGACAAACCCGTAGCACGGCTGGTCCCCTTGCAGGAGCCGGCGGAGCGCGAACTCGGATTCGTGCCCTACGACGTTCCCGACTCGTTCTTCGAACCTCTTCCGGAGGCCGAGCTAGCGGCATGGGAACAGTGAGCTCGCTTCCCCAGCAGTACATGACTCGACACGTATGTACTGCTCTGGGCGCTGACCGATCCAGCCAAGCTGTCAGATCGCGCCCAGCACCTTCTCCGCGACCGGCGCTGCCAGCTGGTTCGTGTCGAGCCGTGTGGCGTGGGAGATCACTACCAAGCAACGGCGGGGCAGGCTGCCGCAATCGGAAGTGCTTCTTCGGGCATACCCACAGCGTTTGACGCGCCTGGGCGCGAAAACCGTGCCTGTCACAGACGAGCACAGCCTTCTTGCCGGAGCCTCGAGTGGGATCATCGTGACCCATTCGACCGAATGATCGCAGCTCAGTGCATGACCGAAGCCCTCCCGTTGCCTACCGCCGACAAAGCATTCAGTTCCGTAGCCGGCATACGGATAGTCTGGTAGCCAGACGCACTCAAGCGGGACCTTCCGACAAACAGGCGTCAACGCGGCCCACATGACGCCCACATGACACAACGTTTCCCCGACATGCCGGATAGGTCGCCTCATACCTCAGCCTTGCGCTGCACATCAAGTTGCTCAGCGCAGCACATCAACCGGTTGGTTCATTGGTCACCCTCACGTCCTCATCGTCGACCCGACAGCCGCCCGCAAACCAGGTTCACGGACTCGAGCCTGAACAGATGAAGCGCCGGCAGAACTTTTTTGAGCAACCACTGAACTTCGCAGCTCAGAAGGCGCGAACTGACACGATGTGAATTCACTTGCAGGTTGCAACCGAGACCACTGGAAGACTCCCAGCCGACAACCCACGACACCGGCCAGGCCGTCCGCGCGAACGTCCCGCGACACGCGCCGCGGGCCTTCGAGTCTCATTGAACAGTCGCGGGCCGTTCAGAGTACGGCGCGTTGCCCTGGCCAAGCAGGCAAGGGGAGGCTGTTCATCCATGAACCCGCTTGCGGGTACAGACCTGGTAGCGCCCCCGGCAGGACTCGAACCTGCGACCAAGAGATTAGTCCATGATCCTTCTCAACGTCTCGCGTTGAGCCCCATCACCCGTCGTGACCTCGCTGAATCACGATCTCGAACAGGCGCTGATGGTGGTTCGTTGGGGTTTCTTGTCGTTGATTCCTGGGGGTAAAGCGTGGCGGTGATCTTGACTTTGAGGGGGCTCCATGAAGGGTTCTCCCCGTCGGCCTGGTGCGTCTCGACCGCCTCGTGTCAAGGCCGCAACCTCTCTGCCTGACCGGAGGCGGTGGTGCCAGGCTTGCGGCCTTGACGCGAGGTGGTAGCACCAGGGCAGGCCGGCGGGGAGAACCCGGAGCCCCCGGACCGCACCACGCGTGGGGATCTCCCCGGAGTGCCTGCCGGGGGTACGGGGGCGGCGAGCGCCCCGCGTGGTGCCCACCGGCTCCATAGCACCGTTCCCCTCATCTGTGGCCCCCTGCGGAGTAGGGCCGCCGGCCGTCCAGCTCCGTCCCGCCCGCCGCCGGCCCTCCGGCCGCCCCGGCGCGGGACCGGCG